>CANGUP010000006.1 GCA_947457105.1 Flavobacteriaceae bacterium | reverse complement strand
TAAACAAATCAGTCCAGCAAGTAAAGGATGGGATGGTACTTACAACGGAAACCTAATGCCATCAACGGATTACTGGTTTACAGTTGACTATCCTGAAGCTGGTGCGATGAAACAATTTAAAGCCCATTTCTCATTAAAAAGATAAAAAAACAATGAAGATTAAACATTTTTTACTTGCTTTAGTGGTGTTAATTACTAAACAATCTTATTCTCAAGAAATTTTACCTGTATATTCAGATTATTTGTCTGATAATTATTTCTTGTTGCATCCATCTATGGCAGGTGCTGCAAATTGTGCAAAAGTTCGTTTAACAGGTAGACAACAATGGTTTGGTCAAGAAGATGCGCCTGCGTTACAAACTTTGAGTTTTAATGGAAGTATTACCGAAAAAGATGGACTTGGAATTATTTTGTTGAACGATAAAAATGGATATCATTCACAAAAAGGATTTAGAGTTGCTTATGCGCATCATATTATGTTTTCTAGAGATAATGTAGACTTGAATCAATTGTCTTTTGGAGTTAATGTTGGATTTGCACAAAGTTTACTAGATGAAACAGATTTTAGAGACGGTAACCCTGCCTTTGATCCGACAATTGATGGAACAATAGTTCAAAAGGCTAATTATTTTAATGTTGATATTGGTGCATCTTATAATTTCTTAGACTTCTATGCGCATTTTACTGTTAAAAATGCATTAGCCAGTGAAAGAAGAATTTATTCGGTAAGAGAACCAGTAAATTTAAGAAGACTTATATACAATATGGGATATACTTTTGGTGACGCAGATAGAATATTGTTGGAGCCATCAGTTATGTTTCAGCATGCTTTCTTAACTAAAGAGTCAACAGTAGATTTGAATATCAAAGCATATAAAAATCTTGAATTTGGAAGAGTTTGGGGTGGATTGTCTTATAGAAGAAGTTTAGATGGTGCTGAATATTTAGATGGAGTTGCAATTGCAAATCAAAAACTACAATATGTCACTCCTATATTAGGTATAAACTATAAGAACTATATGTTTTCTTATACATATTCACAATTATTGGGCGATATAAAATTTGATACAGGAGGTTTTCACCAACTTACTTTAGGAATTAATTTGTTCTGTAAACCAGAAAAATATCACTGTAACTGTCCTGCAATTAATTAATAATATAATAAGTAATCCTGATGTAAAATATCAGGATTCTTTTTTAGTATACTATGATAATAAAATCAGTAAATGGGAAATCACCAAAGATTCCAGAAGATTGTTACGTAGCTGAAAATGCTACAATTGTTGGTGATGTTGAGTTTGGTTCTCAATGTAGCGTATGGTTTAATGCTGTCATTCGTGGAGATGTTCATTATATTAAGATTGGTAATAAAGTGAATATTCAGGATGGGGCAGTTATACATGCTACTTATTTAAAACATCCTACAAATATTGGTAATAATGTTTCAATTGGACACAATGCAATTGTTCATGGTTGTACGTTGCATGATAATGTATTGATTGGAATGGGAGCAATCGTTATGGATAATTGTGTTGTGGAAAGCAATGCAATTATCGCAGCTGGAGCTGTTGTTACTCAAAATACTATTGTAGAATCTGGGACGATTTATGCTGGAGTTCCTGCCAAAAAAGTTAAAGATATTAATGCTTCAGATTTTGCTGGTGAAATTGAGCGTATTTCTAATAATTACGTAATGTATTCGAGTTGGTTTAAAGATGAATAGTTTTATGGAATTCTGAATTCAAGTCAAATGGCATACTCTTTAGCCCTGATGGGAGCAACTACCATGTAGTGCGGACAGCAGGAAAACGGATTGCAAGAATTACTACTGATTAGCTTCTAAATTTTAAGCAAAGTCTTGCCGTGAATTAGTACTTGAGGATCGATTAATACAATACTGAAAACGCCTGATACAATCAAAAATTTCAAAATAATATGCAATTGTAAATATTGTGTTTTGTTCTCTGCTTTCCACAAAAGAAGTAAAAAGAATATGAGAATAATTAAACTTACGTAAAAATAAATATCCATATATCCTACATCGTATATTTCTACCAATAAGTAAACCGGAAAAATAGTGAGTATAGTTAAACCTGTGATGATTTTTTTTGTATATTCTTCTCCAAATTTTACAGGAATTGTTTTATAATCATTTGCAATATCTCCTTTTAGGTTTTCTAAATCTTTTATCATTTCTCTAATCAATATCAGGAGAGACAAAAATGATGCGTGAGCAAATATCTGTGGATACAAGTTTTTATAGTATAAAAGTACTGCAAAGAAAGGTAGTACAGCAAGAAAAGCAGCTGTTAAATTACCGATAATGGGGTATTTTTTTAGTTTGTGTGAGTAAAACCAAATTAAAAAAATATAGACAGAGAAAAATAAAACAGCCCTAAAAGAAACTAAAAGAGCTATTAGAACGACAATAAAATTAATTGTAAAATAGATTTGAAGTTTTGTTCTCTGACTTACTAATCGATCAATTTGGGATTTATTAGGTCTGTTTATTAAGTCTTTTTTGCTGTCGTAAAAATTGTTTATTATATAACCAGAAGCAATTGTTAAACTTGACGCTAGTACTATTATAAAAAGATTAAAATCTAAAATAACCGATAATGATCTTTTCTCTGGAGCCATAATAAAAATTGCAGATAGATATTGAGCTAAAGCAATAATAGGAATATTGTAACCACGAACCACAGAAAACATGCTGAGTATTTTCAGTATGGTGAGTTTGGTTTGTCTGCTTAGCATGACTTATAAGTTAAAATTGATAAACAACTTCTAACTTATAATCTTTAAGTGATTTTTTAGCTTTTTCTAAATCTTCTGTGAAACCCAGAATGTAGCCACCACCACCAGAGCCACAAAGTTTTAAGTAGTAGTCATTAGTGTCAATTCCTTTTTGCCAAATTCCGTGAAATTGTTCAGGAATCATTGGTTTAAAGTTATTTAATACTACTGCTGAAAGTTTTTTTGTATTTGAAAACAATGATTTTTTATCACCACCAAGAAAGTTTTCTACACATAAATCGGTGTATTTTACAAACTGGTTTTTCAACATAGCACGGAAACCTTGATCTTTTAGGTTTTCCATAAAAATATTTACCATTGGAGCAGTTTCACCTACAATTCCAGAATCTAACAAGAAGACAGCGCCTTTACCTTCAGAACTTTGAGAAGGAATGCCAGTTGCTTCAATATTATCTTTAGAATTTATAAGAATAGGAATGCTCAAATAGCTATTTAAAGGGTCTAGACCAGAACTTTTTCCGTGAAAAAAAGATTCTATTTGAGAGAAAATTGTCTTTAGTTGCAGTAATTTTTCACGAGTTAGATTTTCTAAAACTGTGATTTTATCGTTTGCATATTTGTCATAGATAGCAGCAACTAATGCACCACTACTTCCTACGCCATAGCCTTGTGGGATACTTGAATCAAAATACATTCCTCTAGCAACATCAGCTTTTAAAAGTTCTATGTTAAACGTAACTAAATCTGGTTGTTCGTTTTGTAGCTCTTCTAAATAAACTACGAATTTTCGTAAACTTTCATTAGACTTGATGGCTTCTTGAGTTGGATTTTCATCCACTTTTAAAGCTCCGTTGTAGAAATTATAAGGAATAGATAAACCTTTAGAGTCTTTAATGATTCCGTATTCTCCGAAGAGTAATATTTTTGAATAAAATAGAGGTCCTTTCATATTCTGATTTGAGGTAATGTTAAATTATAACTTTTGTGCTCCAAAACCAATTTCATCACAAATATACTGACCATTTTGACAATAGCCAACTAATTCGTCCTTAATAAATTGCAAAGTTTCAACTCTAACGTTTTCGGGATACAAAACATGAACGTTTGCACCTGCGTCTAATGTGAAACATACCGGAATTTTGGTTTCATTTCTAAACTTCCAAATTTTATTAATGATTTCTAATGTATTAGGTTTCATTAAAATAAAATATGGCATTGAGGTCATCATCATTGAATGAAGTGTTAGAGCTTCACTTTCTACAATTTTAATAAACTCTTCTAAATTTCCATTTTCTAAAACGGACTTTAATGCTGATAAATTGTGATGAGCTTGTAAAAATCTTTGTTCTGCAAACGGATGATTGTGCATTAAATCATGTCCAACAGTACTCGAAACTTGTTTTTCGCCTTTGTCAACAAGCAAGATAGTGTCTTGATAATTCTCGAAATTTGAGTGAACTTTTGATGAAAATTCAATTCCAAATAAATCGGAACTACCTTCAATTTCTTTGTGTTTTCCCCAAACAACGATATTTCCTTTTATGCTTCTGCAAGCACTTCCAGATCCTAATCTTGCTAGGAAAGAAGCTTTTTGGTGAAAATAATCATCTTTTATTGTAGGATTTAACGCTTTTTCTAAATTCATTATATTCATTGCCAAAGCCGCTATTCCCGATGCCGATGATGCAATTCCTGAACTGTGAGGAAAAGTATTTTGAGTGTCAATTGTAAAATGATATGCTTTTAAATAAGGACAATAAACTTCAATTCGTTCGAAAAATTTCTGAATTTTTGGTTTGAAATCCTCTTTAGGTTTACCTTCAAATAATAAATCAAATGAAAAACTATTACCTGTTTCATTGAGGTCAATCGAAGTCGATTTTTTCTCAAAAGATAATTTTGTAATTGTTTTACAATGATTTAAAGTAAAACTTATTGATGGATTTGCCGGAATTTGATGGTCTTTTTTACCCCAATATTTCACTAATGCAATATTACTTGGAGCACTCCATTCATATGTTCCTTTTTCAATAGTGTTTGAATGTGATGTAGAAATAAAATCCTTTTCGGAAATCATATTATCTTAATTTTAGTACAAAGATACTTATTTTACGAAAACCACACGTTTTTGTTTACTATATTTGTGAAAATTTTAAACAAGATGCAAAAAGTTTTAAGAATAGCATTAGTAGTAATGACCTGTTTGGTAATAGGTTATTTGTCTGGAATGGTAACAAGAGAAAGTATAACTACATGGTATCCAACTTTGATAAAGCCTGTTTTTAATCCGCCAAATTGGATTTTTGCTCCAGTCTGGACTTCTTTGTACATTATGATGGGTGTCGCTGGAGGATTGGTATGGAACAAGCTGGATGGCAACGAAACGCTTGTAAAAAAGGCTTTTTTGTTTTTTATAATTCAATTAGCTTTAAATGCACTTTGGTCGTTGATTTTTTTCAAATTACACAACTTACTTCTCGCATCAATTGAAGTGGTATTGTTGCTTCTGATGATTTTTGAAACTTATACTCAGTTCAAGAAAATTGATAAAATAGCTGGATTACTTTTGATTCCCTATTTAGCTTGGGTAAGTTTTGCCACTATTTTGACAATTAGTATTTGGTATTTAAACTAACATAAAAAAAACCAATTCACGAATCGGTTTTTTTAAAACTATTGGATTATTAATTTCTTGGTGATTTTTAAGTCAGATTGTGTTGTAATTTGAACTAAATAAACACCTTTTGATAATTCTGAAACATCAATATTCACATCATTTGAAGTAGAGTTGAGCACTTCTTTAATCTTTTTCCCAAGTAAGTCATGAATTTCTATTGAGTTAATTGCCTCTGACGAATTTAACAGACTTACATTAATATTAGAATTTGTCGGATTTGGATACAAAACAAAATTAGAACTATCAAATTCTGTAGTTTTTAAAGATTGCACAAATTCAGTTTGAAATTCGTTTGTTATAATTGGTGGATTATAATCAAAGTAAATGAATGCTTTATTTGGAATTATATCGCCTAGCGCAAAGCCAGAAGTTGGCTTAATTTTAAATTGAATAAACCCATGACTTCCTGTTGGATTGATAGAAGTTGGAGGTAGATTAATGTTATAAAAATTCCATATCAATTGATTTCCAATTCGTCTCATATTGTAAGCATGACTTGAACCCAACATTTCTATCGAACCTGGATTTAAAGAGGCATCAAGAAAGTCTTCAACTCTAACAAATTCGGCATTTGCAGTTCCAGTATTTTCAAATTGAATGGTATATGTTAAATAATCATTTGATGTAAAATCATCAATTTCAATTTTGCCACCATGAGCTTCTGTTTTGTCATTCGGATCATACGAACCAACAACTATTTGATAATAACTCATTTGATTATCATCCGGAAAAGCATCAACAGTTAATGGAGTAATACTAACAGAATTTGTAATTAAATCGCCTAAATTAACAGTAGGAATTGTTGGAACTTGCATAGTAACTATAATCCATCGTTCTTCATTTGGTAAAAGGTCTGTAAAATTATATGTAAATCCATTTGAATTAGGTGTTGTACCTGTTTGTGATATTGAAGTTATTGTAACTAATGGTTCGTTTACAAAAGTTACAGTTCCATCTATATTCTGAGAGCCATTGTTTCTGTAGTTTATTATATTTTGATAATTAAATCCGGGTCTAGGTTGTCCATAAGGAATTAGGGAAACTTTTAGGTCATTATAGGGCTGGATTAAGGTTACTGGAAAATAATAAGTTGTAGTTCCGCTTCCTGTTGGAATTGTTATATTAGAATAGGTACTTGTTGAACTATAGTATGTTGATAAATATGAATTTACAGCAAAACTTAAATTATAAGTATTAGTGGAATTACTATCAAAAATACTGAAAGTACCAGAATTAGAATTTGCATTTATTGGTGAACCAGAATTGATATTATAAACAAAATTTCCTTGATTGAAAAAGTTTTCATTGGTTTCCTTAATTCCATTACTATTTTCATCTAAAAAGGCAATTAAATTTAAAAATTCAGGACATTGTGCATTGTTTGTGCAATCATAAGTGCAAAAATTCATTGGTCCAGCCCAAGGACTGCTTTGTGTTGAATTACAAAGACTACTTACATAATAAGAATAACAAACATTTGGTGTTAATCCTGTTATTTGAAATGGATTAGTTGCAGCAACAATAAAACCAGACGAAGTGGCAGTTGGTGCTGGTGCTCCAAAAGGAACCACATATATTGCCCAACTTGTAGATGTTCCTGGTTGATTCCATGATAAAACAGTAGAAGTATCAGATATATTTGTAACATTTAAATCTGTTGGAGGTTGACAATTGGTCAAAGAATTTAAACTAATGTTGTCTACAATCCATCGATCACCAGAAATTACTAGAGTTGGTTGTGTGTTTAATTTTGTAAAAGTTAGATATATATTTTGACCAGAAAATGCAGATAAATCAATTATTTTTTCTTCAAAAACATTGAAGTTTGTAGAAATTTGATTTTCAGAAAAATTTGCTACAACTATAGCGTTAGATAAGTCTGTTTGAGTATTTGTAGCTGGCGTAACTTTAATTTGATAAATTGTACCTTGATCATTAGAAATTGTTGTTCGAGATGTAAATCTTAAATGACCAGCAGGAGGAACTGTTATTAATGGTGTTGTTAAATGTTCTTCGCTGGTATTTCCGATTCCTATATTTTCTCTATCCATATAAGCTGAATTTATTCCAGAAAACACATTTGACGTGAGGTTTGTTATTCCCCATCTTCTTGTAACGCCAAAACCATTGTCGTGAACAGCCCAGTTACCAGAATTTAAAGTCCATACTGTTGACGGAAGAGGATTTGGGCCGGAAGTATTTTCAAAATCTTCATAAAATTGTGAATAAGATGAAATAAACGAAAATAAGAAGAAAAGATGGATAGTAATTTTATTCATATCAATTAGGCTTTATCAAATTTAATCCGATTTATATAACTTACAAAAAAAATTATTTTTTTATTTTGATAAAATCGTTTGATTTAAAACAACTTGTAAGTATTTTATTAATAAAATTTGATATTAATTCAGTATCTATTCTATTACAAACAAAATAATTAATAATAAGTGAATTGATTTGCTTTGCACAAACAAAAAGACGATTTACAATAAAGGATAAAATTCTGCCAACTCAATAAAACCAATATCTCGTCAAATGTATCAGCAAAAAAAATTCCCAATTATAAATTTATAATTGGGAATTAAGATTTTGATTAACTTTTGAAAATTATTTTATAACAAGTTTTTTATCTTGTTTTAAACCATTTTCAGTAGTTATTTCTAATAAATAAACACCTTTAGATAAACTTGAAGTGTCAATTATAGTTGTATTTGAAGCTATAGATTTTACTTCTTTAATGATTTTGCCTAAAACATCATAAATGATCACATTATCAATAATTTCAGAAGTATTATTTAGACTAATATTTATAAATTGACTTGAAGGATTTGGATACATTGTAAAATTAGTACCATTAAAAGCTTGATTGTTTAATGCTGCTGTGAACTCAGTTGTAAAAGTATTTGTTACAATTGCAGGATTGGTATCAAAATAGATATTTGCAGTATTTGGTATTATTGAACCAACAGCAAAACCTGGGTTTAATTTAACTCTAAATTGTACATATCCCATACTTAATTCTTCATTTACTGATAAAGGAACTAGCTGTATGTTATTGAAATTCCAAACAATATTGTTATTAATTCTAGTCATAACATAATTGTGGCTTGAACTTACCATTCTAATACTTTCAGGATCAATTTGTGAATCTAAAACATCTTCAATTCTAACATCAATTGCGTTGGCCGTTCCATAATTTTGGAATCTAATAGTATAAATTAAATCTTCATTTTGGTTAAATTGACTGAAAAGAATTTCTTCTCCATGCGACTCCATTTTATCATTTGGATCATAAGAATTTACTACAATTTGTGTAATTCTGGTTGAGTTATTTGTTAAATTGATATCGTTTGAAGGAGCAGAAATTGTAGCATCAGCAATAAGTAAATCACCTAAGTTTACTACTGGACTTGCTGGCACACTCATTGTAACATAAAACACTCTTGTTTCATTAGGAAGAATATTTGTAAAATTATAAGTAAATCCAGTTGCATTTGCAATAGTTCCTGTTTGACTAATTGCGGTAATGGTTACTTGTGATGGCTTTTCAAAAGTTATTGTTCCATCTGATGCAGCTACTCCTAAGTTTTTATATACAATTTTATTTGTATAAGTTAATCCTGGTCTTGGCGAACCCATTGGAACAATGGAAATAGTAACATCATTATAAGCTTGAGTTAGTACAATAGGAAAGTAAAGAATTTGAGTTCCACTTCCAATTGGAATGTTTACATCATTGAATGAAGTTGTTCCAGTACTATAATATGGAAGATATTCTGTTTGGATACTATATGAAAAATCATAAGTATTTACAGGATTTGAATCATAAACTGTTTGTCTTCCTGTTGATGAAAAGGCATTTGTAATTGGTCCAGTATTGTTTTGCTGATAAACAAATGAACCATTTGTAAAGTAGGTTTCACCTGAATCTTTAATACCATTATTATTTTGGTCATTGAAGGTAATAAGAATAATTTTATCTAAATCTGGACCACAAGTAATATTTGCAGACCATCCAGTTCTTACTACAGAAGAATCACTTCTAAACCTGAAGGTAAGACAGCCACTTGGATCTGAAGATGTAAATGGTCCAGGAATAGTTGTACCCCAGAAAGAACCAGCTAAACCTCCGGGAACTTGTCCTGCTCCATTTGTACTTGGAATTTGTGGTGAGGTAATTGAATTACCATCAAAAACGTATAATCCATCCCAATTTGTTTCAGTATCAAATTGTGTAAATGTTACTGTTACAACCTCTCCAGGATTTGTTGGACATATAGTATAAGTATTGTCAGCGTTATTGGTATAATTAGCGTTCGAACCACCATTGTCAACAAATACACCTCCACATGTTGGTGGAGCCGGTGTTGTATTAATGCTAATTCCATTTGACCAATCACTAGAATCACTTGCTGAACAAATAGCTCTTACAAAAATACTATAGCAAGTGTTTGCTGTTAGTCCATTTAAAATAAATGGATTAGTTGTTGTAATTGTACCTGTTGTTGTGCTGTCAGGAACTGTGTTACAAGGAAGAACAACAACTTCCCATGAAGTGGCAGTACTATTGTTTGTCCAAGCTATCGAAGCAGATTGTGATGTAACTGCAGATGTAACCAATGCAGTTGGTTTTGGACAAGTTGCAGGTGTGTTAAGAGTTGCGCCAATAGACCAATCGCTCATATCTGATTGAGAACAAATTGCTCTAACATACAATTGGTAGCAACTATTTGGAGTTAAGTTTGTAAATGTATAAGGATTAACAGTTGTTACTATACCTACTGATGTTGCAGTCGGAGCAGTTCCGCATGGTAAAGCAATTACTTCCCAACTTGTTGCTGAGCTATTGTTAACCCATCCTAAAGTTGCTGAAGTTGTTGTAATTCCAGTAACAACTAAGCTTGTTGGCTTTGGACAAGTTGGTGCTACACCGCATGTAATATTTGCTATCCAACCAGATTGAACTACTGAAGTATCACTTCTAAATACAAAAGTTAAACATCCACTAGAATGTGTTGAAGTAAATGGACCAGGTAGCGTTGTTCCCCAATAAGCTCCTGCTAGACCTCCAGGAACGTTTGCCGCTCCATTTGCACTTGCTATTTGAGGTGATGTATTTGAATTTCCATTATATACATATAATCCATCATAATTTGCTTCAAGAGAGAATGAAGTGAAAGTAACTGTAACTTGATTACCTGTATTGGTTGGACAAATTGTAACAGTTGAATTAGTGTTATTTGAGTAATTTGCATTTGCACCTGCAGGATCTGTAAAAATACCTCCACATGTTAATGGATTTGTTGTATTTGCTAATGTAGTGAATGTATAGACTTGTGACCATGAACTAATTGATGTAGTAGAACAGATCGATCTAATAAAAACAGAATAACAAGTATTTGGATTCAATCCAACGGCTTGATAGGTATTTGTAGTAACCAATACTCCGGTATTATTTGGTGTTGGATTTGGTGTTCCACATGGCGCAACATAAACTTCCCATTGAGAATTGTTAGAAGATATGGCCCAATTTAAATTTGCTGTAGTTGTTGTTACACTAGAAATAACTACATTAGTTGGTTCTGTGCATATTGTTGTTGTTCCTGTTGTAAAAGTTATCGGAGATGACCAATTGCTTGTAGTATTTCCACAGATTGATCTTACAGAAGCTGTATAAATTACACCAGGTGTTAATCCTGTTAAGTCAAATGGATTTGATTGTGCTATAATTGGTTGCGAAATTGCAGTGCCATTTGCAGTTAACAAGATTTCCCATGGACCAGTTCCTTGATTAGAATCTATCCAATTCAATACTGCAGAAGTATTGTTTGTTGGAGTTACATTTACTGAAATAGGTGCTAAACATATTGGAGTTGATCCACAAATAATATTTGCAACCCAACCTGCATGATTTATAGAAGAATCAGATGTGAAAACGAAAGTCAAACATCCGCTTATATCACTTGATGTGTATGCAGGTGGAATAGTACTCCCTGTTAAATCTGCAAGTAAAGGTGCACTTGCAGAAGTACCGTTATAGATTTTTAACCTATCAAAATTATTTTCTAACGCAAATGATGTAAAAGTTACAGTAACAAATTCTCCAGGATTAGACGGACAAATAGTTGTTGTTACATTAGAATTATTTGCATAATTTGTTGTTGCACCGGCAGGATCAGTAAATGTTCCTCCACAAACAGGAGTAGTTTGTGCATGGGTTAAAAATGCTCCTAAAATGAGTGCAAAAAAACTTAAAAGTAATTGTTTTTTCATGTTTGTTTGTTTTTTGGTAAATCAAATATAGTTTGATTTTTAATTACTTACAAATTATAAGTAGCTTTATTTTGAAGGAACTCACTCGGTTTCAATGATATCAAGGGATAAGAAATTTTAAATTAATTAACAATTGTTTGAGCTATAATAAAACCACCAGTCCAAGCATTTTGAAAATTAAAACCGCCAGTTATGGCATCAATGTTTAAAATCTCGCCAGCGAAAAATAAATTTGGATGTAATTTACTTTCCATCGTTTTGAAATTGATTTCTTTTAAATCGATTCCGCCAGCAGTTACAAATTCTTCTTTAAAAGTGCTTTTGCCATTGACTTGAAATTCGCCATTCGTTAATTGATTCGCTAAATTTTGAAGTTGATTTTTAGATAAATCTGCCCATTTGGTATCTTCAAAAATTGCAGAAGCTAAAACCAAATTTTCCCAAAGTCTGTTCGGAAATTCAAATGGAGATTTTTTTGAAACTGCTTTTTTTGACTGTTCTAATTTTAGTTCCTTAAGTTTTTCAAGTGTTTCCTCAAATGTTAGGTCATTTAACCAATTGACTTGTAAAACAAATTGATAATTTTTATCTGCCAATATTCGTGCACCCCAAGCCGAAAGTCTTAATATTCCTGGTCCAGACATTCCCCAATGTGTTATTAATAATGGTCCAGAAGATTCCAACTTTGTATTTTTAACTTTTACAGATGCAAAAGCAGACAAGCCCATTAAATCTTTAATTCGTTTGTCTTTTATATTAAAGGTGAACAAGGATGGAACAGCCGAAATAGTAGAATGACCAAGTTCAGTAAGCATTTCCCAAATTTTTGGATTGCTTCCAGTGGTCATCACTAATTTTTGACAAGAAAATGTTGCTATATTGGTTTCTACTTTCCAATAATCTTCTCCTTTGAAAAGTGATTGCACACTTTGATTGGTAAGAATATCAATTTTTAATTTTTGTGTAGCAGTCAAAAAACAATCAATAATTGTTTGAGAAGAATCGGAAGTTGGAAACATTCTACCATCGTCTTCGATCTTTAATTCAATGCCGTGTTTTTCAAACCACTCAATTGTATCTCCAGTACAAAATTGATGAAAAGGTCCGCGAAGTTCTTTTTCCCCACGAGGATAAAATTTGACTAAATCATTCGGAACAAAACACGCGTGTGTAACATTACAACGTCCGCCACCAGAAATTCTAACTTTAGATAAAACTTCTTTTCCACGTTCTAAAATAGCGACTTTTAACTTCGGATTTTTCTCAACAATATTAATTGCCGTAAAAAAACCTGCTGCACCACCGCCAACAATCAGAATGTCATATTTTGAATTCATTTTTGTAAATCTTTGTTAGAGTTTTAATCTTTGACAAAGATAAACTTTTATAACACTAAACTTTAACGCAATCTTTCAGGATAATTGCAAAAAATTCCGTCAACACCTAAACGAATCATTTTTTTTATGGTATCAGGTTCGTTGACTGTGTAAGTATAAATTTTGAAACCTTTTTTTTGAATCAGTTCAATATTTTCTGAAGTTAGAGTTTTATACCAAGGATTAATGCTTTGGGCTTTTAATTTTTCAGCAATGTTTATAGCATCAATTGGATTTTCTTCTGTTAAAATTCCAATGGAAATAGCATTGTCAAGGTGTCTATAATTTTCTAATTCATCCCAGAGGAAACTTGAAATATTAAAATTATCTTTTGTCCATCCTTTTTCATAAAACGTTTGAAGTATATCAAAAACAGGTTTGGCAGTTTTGATTCCTTTTAGTTCGATGTTTAAAGGAGTTTTTTTATTAATTATTGAGATTACTTCTTCTAAAAGTGGAATTTTATGGTTTCCTTTTACAGTTACTTTTTTAAGTTCTTCCCAATTATAGTCTTCTATTTTTCCTTTAGCATTAGTCAAACTATCCAATAGGTCATCATGAAAAACTACAACTTCGCCAGATTTTATGAAAAAAACGTCAATTTCAATCATGTCAACATTAAGTTCCAAAGCCTTTTTTATTGAGGAAATGGTGTTTTCAGTATCGTGTCCCATTGCTCCTCGATGTCCAATATTGAGTGGTTTTTTCATCACGTTGCATTGAATAAATAAAAATGAAATTAAAAATAAATAACAGATTTTCATTATAGCATATAAAATCAAAATTATTATTTCAAAACTAATTTGTTGAAAATTATTACTTTAAACTATTGTGTTATGACATTGTTATTAATTTTTCTCCAATAACACAATCCCAAATTCACTATCAATCGCAACTTTTCCATTAATAACTTCCGATGTTGTTCCAGAATAAGCATCTTTTACTTTTGTACCATTTTCGAAAATAGTTCCGACAGAAATTTCCTTTTTTCCGAAAGGTAAATCTAAACCAACAACAACTTTATCGTAATAATTTCCATTAGAATAGTCACGACTAAATACATAAGGAGAACTCGTAATTTGCTTGTGAATTCCTGAGCCAACCGATGGATGATTGCATCTAAATTGTCCTAATTTTTGCCAATGATTTAAAATTTTGAAAGTTATTTTGTTGGTTTTTAAATCGTCCCAATTCATCATCGAACGCAAAGTTGCATCACCATTTGTTCCTTCAATATCTAAAGAACGAGCGGTTTCATCACCATAATATACTTGAGAAATTCCAGGAGTAAGCAATAATTTGGTTCCAGATTCAAATGTTTTTTCGCGTTTTTTATCAAAAGGCCAACCATCATCGTGGGACGAAACATAGTTCATAACAGTTTTTCCTTTCAAATCATTTTGAAGAATATTGGAATATTTAGAAAACAACTCTTCATAATTCATTTTAGCTTCATTTCTAAAATCAAAATTGATTAAACTAGCAAATCCATTGGCATAATAATCTACTTTTTTGTCTCCAAAATCATAAATTCTTTTGCTTCCAATGTTATAACCATAAACTTCACCTACTGTAAAAAATACATTATTATCCAAAACTTTTGATGGATTTTTAGCTTTAAATTCTGCAAATGACATTTCGCAAACTTTTCCAAAATCATACCAAACATCTTCCATAGTATGCTTTACAGTATCCACACGATAAGCATCAATTCCGAAATCCAAAATATAATCGGCCAACCATTTCATGATGTAATATCTTGGCGCTCTTGGATAGCCTGTTTTTTTGAAAAAAGCATCCAATTCGGCAATTTCTTCTTCATAACGACCTTCTTTTTTCCATTTTGCAATCAAAAATGGTGGTAATTCAACATTTTCTTTGCTTTCTGTTTTAACGTCAAAAAGTCCTGTAACTAAAGTACAATTTATGTTGGTGTCGTACGAATTGTATTTGCAATTTGGAGTAGAACGAACCCAATCATCAGGATATTTTTCGTCCAATTCTGTGGCGTGACCAGTGTGATTTATAACCGCATCAAGCATAATTCTAATTCCTTTTGCGTGTGCTTTATCGACCAATTCTTTCAAATCTTCGCGCGTTCCATAACTTGGGTCTAATGCTGTCCAATCTTTTGTCCAATACCCATGAAAACCATAAGTATTTCCTGTTCCTTCATCAACTGAACCGTGAATTTGTTCTACAACAGGCGTCATCCAAATGGCATTTATTCCTAAATCGGTGAAATATCCTTCGTCTAGTTTTTGAATCACACCACGAATATCGCCACCTTCAAAACCACGCAATTTTGCTGTTGGTTTATCTCTTTTAATGATTGCATTATTGTTTGGATTTCCATCTAAAAATCGATCGGTTAATAAGAAATAGACATTGGCACTTTCCCAAACGAAAGGTTTTTTTGTTTTTTGAGTATAAGTTACTTCTTTGCTTGAGTTACAACTTGAAAAAGTAATAGCAAGTAGTAGAACAGTTATTTTTTTCATTTTAAAATTTTATTTCAATTTCATTATCAACATCTATTATGCAATCTAATGGAATAATTAGGATATTATTTTCAAACTTGTAATCCGTGGTTTGTAATTCTTTTTTATTTACAATTATTACAGAAGGATTTTTTTCTAAATTATGAATTTTTAAATTGAGTTTTTTTGTTTCATCGGATTTTAAAACCTTGTCATATTCTACTTTTATTTTTAAAACGTTTTTTCTTAATTTACTTCTAAAATCGAACTTTTCATATTTTAGATTTTCAAAATTATTTGGCATAACACCATCATCATTATAAAGGTTTAGCTTAGAGTTTTCCGATTTTTCATCAAAATAATAATGAACATCAAAATCGTTTAGTACATAATTTTGAGTATTTTGAGTCGATTTACTGATCGGAATAAAACTACCACCACGAACAAATGTTGGAATATTATTTTTATTTAATTCAACTTTTTGAGTTGTTCCAGCGTCGTATTTTTTTCCAGTGTAGAAATCATACCAATTTGAATTTTTCGGAAAATAAACTTCTTTTTGAGTTTGCCCTTTTTCTGTAATTGGATAAACCAAAAAATCATTTCCCCATAGATAACCGTCAGATTTTGAAAGTAATTCTTTGTTGTTTGGTTCATTAAAAAACAATGGTCGCATTAAAGGAGTTCCTTCTGTAGTATTTTCAAAAGCTAAATTGTAATTGTAAGGCAGTAATTGATAGCGTAATTCGACAGCTTTTTTAGCAATTTCTCTCGTGTCAACGTCTTTATAAGCTACTTCTGAAGCTACATCTTCTTGAGCGTGTGGACGAAAAATTGGGTTGAAAACACCATATTGTAGCCAACGTAAATACAATTCGTTGTCAAAATAATCTCCAGCAAAACCACCTAAATCACTGTGCATATAAGCCATTCCTTGCATTCCCATTTGAAGCGCAATTTCCATCTGACTTTGCAATCCGCCCCAACTTCTAGAAACATCTCCACTCCAAGGAATCATCCCAAAACGTTGACTTCCAGAATATCCAGAACGCATTAAAATAAATGGACGTTGATTAGAAAAATCTTTTTTGTAACCATCAGCAATTAATTTTGCCCAATTGTGACCGTAAACGTTGTGAATTTCATCAGCTGTTCCTGCAAAAGTATTGGCATAAGATGGAAAAACTTCTGGTTCACCCAAATCACCCCAAAGTCCAGCAACTCCTTGATTGATTAATCGTTTATAAACATTCCAAAACCATTCTTTTCCTTCGGGTTTGAATACGTCAACAATTCCGGTGTTTCCAAAATAGAAATCCCAAGTAGCAGGTTTTCCATCTTTTAATGTTGCTAAAACTTTTTTATCAACGGTTTCTTGCCATTTAGATGAGGTTGTAAGGATAAATGGTTCAGTTATTAAAACTGTTTTTACGCCTTTTGCATTCAAATCAGAAATCATTTTATCAGGATTTGGGAAGTTATCTTTATCCCATTCTAGATTTCCCATTGTACCTTGAACGGTTTTTCCGAACCAATATAAATCCAGAATTATGGCATCGACAGGAATTTTACTTTCTTCAAATTTGCGAATGGTTTTTTCAACTTCTTCTTGTGTATGGTAGCCAAAACGAGAAGAGAAATTTCCGAATGCCCAGCGTGGTGGCAAAGGTTGTTTTCCGGTTAAATCGGTGTAATTTTTTACTAAATCCTCCCAAGAATTGCCTATAATTACATGATAGGTTTTTCTACCAGAAATAGTTTCATATTCTAAGGTGTTATCTTTTTTAGAATCTAAATCCAAATATCCAATGGCTTCGTTATCAAAATGAACAGCATATATTTTGGAAGATAAAACCAATGGAATACAGAAATTCATTAATTCGGCACGTGTTTCATAACCATATTGTGCCCTGTTGTAAAGTGCTATTTTGTTGCCACGACGATTCATTCCTAAAGCTCTTGAGCCACCACCATAAAGAACTTCGTCTGATGAAATATTGAATTGTAAAACTTCAGTGGAATCGGCTGTAATATTTCCTTTTACATTTTCAAGTGGAATGTGCCTACGTTTTAAATAACCTGATTTTTCAGAAATAATTTCTTGGTTATTATTTAAATAGGATATTTTGAATGGTGTTTTTTGAATAACGACCTTCAAATTACTTGATTTGGAACTACATTCAACTGAGTTTTTATTCTCTTTGAAAGAGATGTTTTTCAATTTATTTTTTAATACAACTGCATCTGATGGATTGTAATTTTTTTCTCCTTTTGGTGTAAATGAAGTTTCAATAATTTTATCATTTAGAAAATTTATTAAATAATTTCCATCTGAAACTCTAACCGAAAATCCACTAGAAAGTTTTTCAATTTTAATGAATTTTCTATCTGCATTTTGAGCAAATGAAATTGTTGATATAAATAATAGTGCAAATATTTTTTTCATTTTTATACTTTATTTTTCAAACATAAATTCAACAGGAATATTGATTCGCTTTTGCCAAGAAGCTTCCGAATGGTTTTCACCTTCAAATTTAAGACTTTTATAATTTTCTGTTGTATATCCTTTTGATTGTAACACTTCATCAACACGATATTCATACTTTAAATAACTCGCGTCAAGTGTTTCAGTTCCGTAATCGAAATAGATTTTATGATTTTTTGGATCGGGTAAATTTTTCTGCATATAAGTAAAAAAACTTTCCGGAATAGGATTGTTTTCAAAATCACGAAATCCAACCCAATGCGTTGATAGACAACTCGCTTTTCCGAAAATATTAGGATATTCACAAATGGCGTACATCGAAATCAATCCACCCATACTTGAACCCATAATTCCAGTATGTTCAGCATCAGTGTAGACAGAGTAATTTTGATCGATATAAGGTTTTAATTCTGTAACAATAAATTGAAGGTAGTTGTCAGAATTTATCTTTTTGTCATCAAATGGAAATCTTGCCTTTTTTACCTCTGTTTGAATTTGTTCTTGAATTTCTTTTGATAGTAATTGATAAGGTTTGTTTGGATATAAATCCATATGACGCAAGTTTGGAATGTTCCAAATGGCAACAACAATAATATCTTGAATTTTATTTTCAGAATTTAATTTTGAAACTACTTCATCAACCATCCATTCTTGTTTGTTCCAAGTTGAAGAGGCATCAAATAGCATTTGTCCGTCGTGCATGTACAAAACGCTGTATTTTTTATCTTTAGAATAATTGGATGGCAACCAAACATCAACGGTTCTCGGAACAATCAATTTTGTTGGAAAACTATCAATTCGATTAATAATTCCTTCAATTTTTTCTTTGTCAATAATTTGATGACTTTCAATTTTGCTTTGAGCAAATGAAAATGTAGCGGTTAATAAGATTAAAAGTAGTTTTTTCATTTTACTTCAATTCTAAAATAAAAACTGATTTTCCTTCAATTTCAATATCATTTTTTAAATCAAATGATTTATCAGTAAGGACATCTTTTCCTGAAGTATTGTTCTTGATACTTTCTTTAAAGTGATTGATATTCATTTTTTGTTTTTCAACGCTATTATTCATTATTACCATTACACTTTCCTTTTCATTATATCTGAAATAAACATAAACATTGTTTTCAGGAATGTAGTGTGTTGTTTTTCCGGTGTGGATTACTTTTTTATTTTTTCTCCAGTTGAAAAGTTTCTTAGTTACTGCATGATATTTTTCTTGTTCAGCAGTTCTTCCTTCTTTTGTAAACGCGTTTTGTTTATGGTCAGACCATCCGCCAGGAAATTCTCGACGAATATCGCCATCACCAACATTTTTACTTCCAGTCATTCCAATTTCTGAGCCATAATACAACTGAGGAATACCTCGAATAGTAGCGATTAAAGCCATTGTAATTTTGTAATCTTCAAATTTTGGATAGACAAAATTGATACGTTGTGTATCATGATTTTCTGCAAAAACAAACATATTGTTGATGTTTGAATATAAGAAATCATTTGAAAAGGTATCATAAAATTTGGTTACACCTTCATTCCAATTTTGCTTTTCTTCTTTCAAAACACCTTTTTCTAAAATGGTTTGCAACATAAAATCCATTACGGTTGGGCAATAAGAATTATAGCTTTGAATAGCTGAAATTTTACTATCTTTTTGCCAATAAGAAATTTGTGCATGAGAATATAACCATGCTTCGGCAGCAATATTAAAATTTGGATATTCGTCAGTTACTGCTTTTGTCCAAAGAGCAATTGATTCTTTATCAGTGTAAGGATAAGTATCTACTCTAAAACCATCAAGATTTGCATATTCTATCCACCAAATGGCATTTTGAATTAAATAGTTAAGCACTAATGGGTTTTTCTGATTCAAATCGGGCATTGATTTTACAAACCAACCACTTGTTGCTAAGTTTTTATCAGTTTCAGAGGCATTTGTATCAGAATGTATTGTGGTTTTAAAATTGGTCTGCTTGAATCCTGGAAATTGATGAAACCAATCGTATGTTGGCATGTCTTTCATCATCCAATGGTTATAACTCCAGTGATTAGTTACATAATCCATGATTAATTTCATGTCGCGATTATGTAGTTCATTACTTAATTTTACATAGTCTTCATTTGTGCCAAATCGTGGATCAATTTTATAAACATCTGATTGACCATAAGTGTGATATGAGCCTCTTTCGTCATTGTCTTCACAAAGTGGTGTTGGCCATAAAGTTGTTGCGCCTAAATCTTTAATGTAATCTAAATTTTTAATCATCCCATCAATATCGCCACCATAACGTCCGTCGATTTTTGTTCTATCAGCTTTTTCAATTACCGAAGGATGGCTGTCATTGTTTGTATTTCCATTTGCAAATCTATCAGGCATTAGTAAATAAATCATATCAGAACTATCGAAGCTCTTTCTGAATTTAGAATTTTCTGTACGTGATTTTAAAGAATAGTTTTGAGTAAACGACTTGTTTTTGTTTTTAAAAGTGAAAACTAAATCTTGAGCCGTTGTATTTTTTGTGTCGATGGTTACGAAAACGTAGTTAGGATTTTCTGTTTTTTGAATACCTTTAATGATAATTCCATTTGAAACGGAAACTTGATTTTCTGCGATATTTTTTCCGTAGAACATTATTTGAACATCAGAATGTTCCATGGCACTCCACCAAAAAGGAGGTTCAACTCGGTCAACCTGAGCGAATGATAATGAAGTTACTAGAAAAAGAAGGATGATTTTTTTCATGTTTTTTTATTTAAAAACCCTTTCAGAATCCAAAACTCTGAAAGGGTTAAATTAATCTTTTTATTCTAAACCGTTACTAAACTATTCGGCTCAACTAATACTTCTTTTCCATTCACGAAAACAGATATCTCTTTGCTTCCTTCTAATGAAAATTTAGTCTCATTTTGTAGAACTTCAACTTTTAAGATTTGATTTCTGAAGTTTATTTTGAACGAGTAACCTTGCCATTGTGATGGGATTTTTGGTTCAAAATGTAAAGTGTCATTCTTAACTCTCATTCCGCCAAAACCTTCAACTATACTCATCCAAGTTCCAGCCATTGAGGTGATGTGACAACCTTCTTCTACTTCTTTATTGTAGTCGTCTAAGTCTAAACGAGATGTTCTTAAGTAAAATGTGTAAGCTTGTTCCATTCTATCAAGAGTTGCAGCTTGAATAGAGTGTACACAAGGCGAAAGTGAACTTTCGTGAACAGTAAATGGTTCGTAAAAATCGAAATGTTTTTCTAATTGTTCTTTGGTAAAATGATCTTCAAAGAAATAGAAACCTTGTAATGTATCCGCTTGTTTTATGTATGGTGAACGCAAAATTCTATCCCAAGACCATTTTTGGTTAATTGGACGTTGACTCTTGTCTAAATCATGAACTTTCACCAATTCTTTATCTAAGAAACCATCTTGTTGTAAGTAAACATCATGTTCTTTTGAATATGGAAAATACATATTATCAGCAACCGCTTTCCAATGTGCGATTTCTGCATTATCCAAATTCACTTTACTCAATATTCGAGAATAATCAGAAGTATATTCTTTTTCTACTTTATTAATTTGTTCAACAGCATAATCTATACACCATTTAGCCAAATAATTAGTATAGAAATTATTATTTACGTTGTTTTCATATTCATTCGGACCTGTAACTCCTAAAATCACATATTGATTTCTGTAAGTAGAGTAGGTTGCTCTTTGGTGCCAAAAACGTGCAATTCCGATAAGAACTTCTAATCCTTTTTCAGGAATATAAGAGTAATCTCCTGTGAATCTGTGATAATTAAATATAGCAAAAGCAATCGCACCGTTTCTATGAATTTCTTCAAAAGTGATTTCCCATTCGTTATGACATTCTTCGCCATTCATGGTAACCATCGGATACAAAGCAGCTCCGTTTTTGAAACCTAATTTACCAGCATTTTCAATCGCTTTATCTAGATGATTGTATCGATAAGTCAATAAATTTCTTGCTACTTGTTGGTCTTTCGTAGCCATATAAAAAGGAATGCAATAAGCTTCTGTATCCCAATAGGTAGAACCTCCGTATTTTTCACCAGTAAATCCTTTTGGACCAATATTTAATCGAGAATCTTTTCCTAAATAGGTTTGGTTTAATTGGAAAATGTTGAAACGAATTCCTTGTTGCGCTTTTACATCACCATCAATAGTAATGTCGCTCATTTCCCAAATTTTTGCCCAAGCTTGAATCTGATTTTCTTTCAAATTTGAGTAACCAATTTTCAAACCTTCAGCAATAACATTTTGAGCGGCAACTTGTGTGTTTTCATGATTTAATGAAACCGTATAACCACCTAATTTTTGAATTGTAGCAGTTTGTTCTTTAGCTACATTTATCTCATAAGAAAACTGAACTTTTTCGTTGTTTTTTTCAATATTAATAGGCGAAGCATTTACGTTTGAACCGTTCAACAGAATGGTATTCTGCATAAAAGTGGTTGCCGTGAAATGAGTTTTGAACGTTCTAGCAGTAACAAATGCCTCATTATTTGAATGTTGCACGTTCAATGGTTCCCAGAATTTCTCTTCCCAGTTAGCATCTTCGTTGTGAACGCCGGCATCAATATAAGGCTTGTAAACAATTTTGGCATCACCATTTAATGGAGTAATCTCAAAATTAATCACACCTAGTTCATCAATATCTAATGATAGAAAACGCGTTACTTTAACCGAAATTTCCAATCCGTTTTGCAATGTAGCAGAGAAAGAACGATGGTAAATACCTTCTTTCATATTCAACTCACGTTTAAAATTGGCAACAGTTTTGCATTTAGCCAAATCAAAAACTTCATTGTTTATTTCAATGTCAATTCCAATCCAATTAGGAGCATTTAATACTTTTGCAAAATATTCAGGGTAGCCATTTTTCCACCAACCCACTTTTGTTTTGTCAGGATAATAAATTCCTGCAATATAGCTTCCTTGAAATGTTTTGCCTGAATAGTATTCTTCAAAATTAGCGCGTTGTCCCATAGCACCGTTTCCGATACTGAATAAACTTTCAGACGATTTTACTCTTTCTGCATCAAATCCTTCTTCAATGATGGACCAATTGTCTGCTTTGATATAATCTTGGTTCATTTTATTTTAAGTTTAAAAGTTTAGGAGTTTAGAAGTTTAGAAGTTGAATCTTAAACTTTCAAAATATCTATTCTCTTTTTTCTTTATTCTATTCTCTAATTTATCAACGATTCAATAAAAGAAACATCAATAAAAGTAAAATCTTTAAATATATATTTTGCTTCGTGTAATGTTGTTGCTTCTCCAATTCCAATGCTGGTCATATTTGCAATATTAGCCGCTTGAATTCCTGCAACAGAATCTTCAAAAACAATTGAATTTTCGTTAGTTGCACCTAATTTTTTTGTAGCTTGAAGAAATACTTCAGGATCAGGTTTTGCATTGGAAACGTCATTTCCGTCAACAATTGCATCAAATAGATTTAGAATACCTGTTTTTTCTAAAATTGGTCTTGCGTTTTTACTTGCAGAACCTAATGCAATTAGTTGATTTTTATCTTTTAAATAGTGCAATACAGGAAGTACACCAGGTAAAATTTCACTTTCATCAATATTTACCAAATAGGATAGATAATCTTCGTTTTTTTGAATAAGCCATTTGTTTTTGTCTTCTTCAGAAGCTTGAATTCCTCCAAGTTCTAAAATAATTTCAAGAGAACGAACACGGCTAACTCCTTTTAATTCTTCGTTGTGTTCGGGTGTAAATTCGATGCCTAGTTCTTGAGATAATTTTTGCCACGCCAAAAAATGATATTTTGCTGTGTCAACAATTACTCCGTCAAGGTCGAATATGAATGCTTTTTTGTTATTCATTATAGTTTTTTTAACCTGAAATTGCGTTTTTATCCGTTATAAAGAAATTACACAATCCAGCAATAATTAGTGATAATCCTGCTAAAAGCATAGCATTAATGTGAGCTTCTCCAATTAACTTGTAT
The DNA here is from genome assembly GCA_947457105.1 of Flavobacteriaceae bacterium. Taxonomy (GTDB): domain Bacteria; phylum Bacteroidota; class Bacteroidia; order Flavobacteriales; family Flavobacteriaceae; genus Flavobacterium. The sequence continues at coordinate 16,267 of CANGUP010000006.1, read as the reverse complement.
AAATAATTGATTCCACCAAGAGCTGCAATAATTTGAGGAATTACAATAAACATATTGAATAATCCCATCATCATTCCCATTTTATTTGGGTTCACTGAACTTGATAACATTGCGTAAGGCATAGATAGAATACTTCCCCATGCGAAACCTATCAATATAAAACTATACATTAACGTTGATGGCGTAGCATAAAACATATAAACAAAACCTAATCCACCAAGAATCAATGAAGCCATGTGAATATATTTTCTATTTATTTTGTTTTTCATGGTGTAAAAAGTCAATAATAAGGCAAATGCCATAGAAGATAATCCATAAACTCCTGTAGCAGAACCTACTAAATCAGCAGCGTCATTATATACTTTATCTTTTGCTTTGTATTCTGATTGTTTTTCAATACTGAGAAAAACAATCTCGTCATTGCTATTCTTTATTACATTAAGTTTTTTGTCTTGTTGAGCATATTCTTTTACATCAGGTTTTGGTGAATTGAATACATGCTCTGTCAATGCAGGAGTAGAAAGACTCCACATAGTAAAAAAAGCAAACCAACTAAAAAACTGAATTAATCCCAATTTTTTCATCGTTGATGGCATTTCTTTTAAACTTTGAATTAAATCAGGAATAAATCGTGATTCTTTTTTTTCTGATTTAAATTTCTCTAAATCTGCAGGAGGATCTTCTTTTGTTGTAAATATGGTAAATAAAATACTTGTAAAAAATACAAATGCACCTATTGAAAACGCTACTACAACCGATTGCGGAATAACTCCAGCATCAGCTTCATTAGAAACTCCTAATTTATTAACTAACCAAGGTAAATTACTAGCAATCCAAGTTCCAATTCCGATAATTAAAGTTTGAATAACAAAACCATTTGAACGTTGCGATTCAGGTAATTTGTCGGCAACAAGAGCACGAAAAGGTTCCATACTGATGTTTATTGAAGAATCTAAAACCCATAACAATCCAGCTGCAATCCAAAGAGCAGGAGAATGAGGCATGAAAAATAAAGTAATAGATGCTAAAATTGCTCCGATAAGGAAAAATGGTTTTCTCCTACCAAATTTTGGACTCCAAGTGTTATCTGAAAGATATCCTACAATTGGTTGAACTATAAGACCTGTTAAAGGTGCTGCAATCCATAGACCTGGAATATCATCTACTTCAGCACCAAGAGTTTGAAAAATTCTAGACATGAATCCACCTTGAAGGGCAAATCCAAATTGTATCCCTAGAAATCCGAAACTCATGTTCCAAATTTGCCAGAAACTTAACTTACGCTTTTCCATTATCGTAATTTATTGGTTAGAAATACGATAAGCGTGATGCTTATCAAAACTTATTTTTTGTTTTCGAAGTAAAAAGTATAAGCTTTGATTCGGTAAAGATATTTAAAAATTTCAGATTTCAAATTTCAGATTTAAGAAATTTGAATAAATGAGGAACGAAAACGTTTTTTTGTTGATAAAATTTTTGAAGTTATTTTGTAGATTCTCTCTCAACTAACTCGGTTTCAATTACTTCTGTCTTGTATTGTTCTTCGTAGTCTTCCTCTTCAATTTCAAGTTTTTCAAGAAGCATTCTTGCTGCTTTTTCACCCATTTTTACACCATTTTGACTTACAGTAGTAATTGATGGTGAAGAGTATTTAGAGATAATTCCATCGGTAAAACCAATTACAGAAACATCATTTGGAACTGATTTCCCTAATCGTGTGGCAACTTTAATTGCGGTTACTGCAAAAATTTCGTTTACGGCGAAAATAGCATCTAAATCATTGTTCAATAGTAAGTTTTCGATTTGATTTTCAAAGTTGTCGGTATCTTCTATTTTAACAATTAAATTTTCATCCACCTTAAGATCATTAGTTTTTAAAGCTTTTATGTAACCTTCAGTTCTTAATTTTCCAACACTAACATAATCTACGGTTGTTAATAGTGCAATTTTTTTAAATCCTTTGTCGATTAGAAATTGAGTTGCGTTGAAAGCGGCTAAGTTATCGTCAATAATCACTTTGTCGCAAAGAATGTCATTTGTAATTCTATCAAACATTACTACTGGCATTCCTTGACTAATAACTTCTGTAATGTGATGAAAGTCTCTTTTTTGTTGGGTTTCTTTTGATAATGACATGATAAATCCGTCAATGCTTCCATTGGCTAACATTTCCATGTTAATTACTTCTTTATCAAATGATTCGTCGGAAAGACAAACAATTACATTATAACCATTTTCATTGGCAACATGTTCAACTCCACTAATTACAGTTGCAAAAAAATGATGAATAATTTCAGGGATTATTATGCAGATAGTTTTAGATTTTCTATTCTTTAAACTTAAAGCAATATTGTTGGGTTTGTAATTATATAATTTAGCAAAAGCTTGTACTTTTTGACGTGTATCTTCACTTATTTCTGAGCTGTCTCTTAATGATTTTGAAACTGTTGAAATTGATACATCCAGTTCCTTGGCAATTTGCTTTAAAGTGACTTTTCTTCTCATTATATGATTTTGATAAATGTTTAATTTTCAATAAAGATATATTTATTTTTTTATACTATCAATTTTGTAACAAAAAATATGGAATATTCAGAAAGTTTTCAACACGAAAACGTTTTCGGTTGCTTAATATTAAGGTCTCATTTTTTTATCTGAAAATTTATCTTAAATTTAACATTCGAAGTTAAAGTATAAGCAAAAAACAAATTTATTAACCTAAACAAAATGTATGAAAACAATTTATAAAAAGTTGTTATTTTTATTGCTAATGCTCCCACTAAGTGTTTTGGCTCAAACCACTGTGGATGGAGTTGTTGTTGATTCAAAATCAAATCAACCGATTCCAGGAGTAAATGTAATTGTTCAAGGTGCCCAAGTGGGTACATCAACTGATTTAGATGGAAAGTTTAAACTAACCAAACTTAAAAATGGAGACAAATTAGTGTTTTCTTTTATTGGTTATAAAAACGAAACCATTGCTTTCGATGGTCAAAAATCGATTACTGTTTCTATGACAGAAGAGGCTAATGTATTACAAGAAGTTGTAGTACAAGTTGGTTATGGAGCTGTTAAGAAAAAAGATGCTACAGGTGCTGTAGATTTATTAACAGCAAAAGACTTCAACAAAGGATTTAATTCAAACACTGAATCTTTATTAAATGGTCGTGTTGCCGGTGTTGTTGTAACGCAAGGAGGTCGTCCAGGAGATGGTGCGGCAATTAGAATTCGTGGTGGAGCATCTTTATCTGCATCAAACGATCCTTTAATTGTGTTAGATGGATTGCCAATTGATGGAAATTTACAAACAATTAATCCAAATGATATTGAAAACATATCTATCTTAAAAGATGCATCTGCTACTGCTATATATGGTAACAGAGGATCTAATGGTGTTATTTTAGTTACTACTAAAAAAGGGGCAAAAGGAGCTTTAAAGGTTTCTGTTGGAACTACTTTTACAGTTAATACTTTAGCAGAAAAAATTAACACTACTTCAGCTGCTGATTTTAGAAGTTTTATGACTAATCCTGCTAACATTGCTCAATACAATATTGCGCCTTCTAGATTGGCTAGATTAGGAAATTCTAATACAAATTGGCAAGAAGAGATTTTCTCAAATTCTGTTTCTATTGATAATACTGTAGGTTTGAGAGGAGCTTTGTTTGGTAAATTACCAACATCGTTTACTTATGGGCATACTTATATACCAGGTATTTTAGAAACATCTAAGTTTGACAGAACAACTGCATCGCTTAGGTTAAATCCTTCTTTATTTAAAGATCATTTAAAAATTGCAATTAATGGTAACTTCTCAGTTGTAAAAGAAAGATTTGCAGATGAAGGAGCAATTAGTAGTGCTATTAATTTTGACCCAACTCAACCAGTTAATGTAAATAGCCAACAATTTGGTGGATATTTTGAATGGTTAGATGGTTCTAATAATCCAAATTTCTTAGCAACAGATAACCCAGTTGCAGCACTTCAACAAAGAAATAACCAAACAAAAAGATACCGTTATTATGGTAATGTTCAATTAGATTACAAATTACATTTCTTACCTGAATTGAAATTCACTGTTTTAGCAGGTATTGATAGAGAACAATCTGAAGGTAGAAATGAATTAAGTTCACAAAGTATTAATGGATTTTTCAATGGTACTAATAATTTAGGAAGATATAGTGAGTTTTGGAATAACAGAACAAATACTGCATTTGATGCTTATGTAAATTATACTAAAGCTTTTGGTAAATTAAATGTTGATGTAACTGCTGGTCATACTTATTATGAGAGAAATAATGTTGGTTATGGTTCAGGTGAATTAAGAAATCCTGCAAATGTTATCAATTCTTTAAATACATTTACAAGTCCTGTTAGCAAATTAGCATCTTACTTCGGTAGAGCTAATCTTGGATTTGACAATAAGTATTTATTGACTTTGAACTTAAGAAACGATATCACCAACAACTTCTTTAAAGATGTAAGATCTGGAATTTTCCCTGGAGCTGCATTTGCTTGGAATATGTCTAATGAAAACTTCTTAAAAGACAGCAAATCTATAACTAACTTAAAATTAAGATTAGGATGGGGAGTTACAGGTCAACAAGAATTGTCAACTAGTTTCTCATATATACCACAATATGTTGCAGGAAATCCACAAGCACAATATCAATTCGGAAATACATTTCTAACAACAGTCAGACCTTCATTTTATTCTAACACTGTTAAATGGGAAGAAACAACAACTTACAATGCTGGTTTAGATTTTGAATTATTCAGAAAAGTAAAAGGTACTTTAGATGTTTACCAAAAAGAATCTAAAGACTTATTAGCATTTGTTGCTTATCCTGATGGAGCAAATTTAACAAATTTTGGACCAAGAAACTTTGGTAACTTAGAGGTTAAAGGTATTGAGCTTGGTTTGAACTTTGATGTTTTAAAAACTGCTGATTTGAATTGGAATATTAATTTCAATGCTAATTACCAAGACAGAAAAATTACTGCTACAGCACTTGATGGAACAGAGTCTCCAGGTTTCTTTACAGGAGGAATTAGAGGAGGAGTTGGAAACACAATTCAAATTAATTCAACAGGTTTTGCTCCTAATGCATTTTTTGTATATGAGCAAGTTTATGGAACAGATGGTAGACCTTTAGAGGGTGTTTATGTTGATAGAAATGGTGATGGTTTAATCACACCAAAAGATATGTACCAACACAAACAACCTTATGCAGATTTTACATTTGGTTTAATGTCTTCATTTAGTTATAAAAAATGGGATATGTCAATGTCATGGAGAGCTAGTTTAGGAAATTATATCTATGATAACAATGGTTCGTCTTATGGTTATTTAGATAACTCAATAAATCAAATTACACCACTTAACAATATCAATCCATCTTTCTTTGAAACTGGTTTTGTTAATGAAGGAAATAATAGATATTTTTCTGACCATTATATCCAAGACGCTTCATTTATTAAGTTAGATAATATTAGTTTTGGATATAGTATTGCAGAGCCATTTGGTAATGCAACTACAGCTAGACTAAGTTTTGGTGTGCAAAATGCACTTATAATTAGTAAATACAAAGGTTTAGATCCTGAAATTTTATCTGGTATTGATCAAACAATTTACCCAAGAGCAAGAATGTTTGTTTTTGGATGTAATGTAAATTTTTAAATAAAAAGTTATGAAAAAAAGTAGAATTATTAAAATGTTAGTTCTTTCAGTGGTGACCATTTTATCAATGACGTCATGTACTAAAGAACTAGATAAAATCGAAATTGATGAAGATATCTATTCATCAGAAGTATTTTATCAAGATGAAGCTTCATACAAGCAGTTTCTTGCAAAACTTTATGCAGGTTTAGCTGTTTCTGGACAACAAGGTCCTGCTGGTAATTCAGATATTGCAGGAATTGATGAAGGATTTGGACAATATTTGAGAGCTTATTGGGTAATGAATGAGATTACTACTGACGAAGCAATTATTGCTTGGGCAGATGGTAACCTACCTTCGTTAAACAATCATACATGGGCTTCAAATAATGAGTTTATTTATGCAATGTTTTCACGTTGTATGTATCAAGTATCTTTATGTAATGAGTTCTTGAGACAAACAACAGCAGACAAATTGAACTCAAGAAATGTATCTGCTGCTACTCGTGCTCAAATTGTTAATTTCAGAGCAGAAGCTCGTTTTTTAAGAGCTTTCTCTTATTGGCATTTAATGGACATGTTTGGTAATGTTCCATTTACAACAGAAAATGATGCTGTTGGATTCAGTTTTCCACAACAAAAAAGCAGAGCTTTTATATTTGACTTTGTTGTAAGTGAATTAAATTCAATTGATGCAGATTTATTAGCATCAGGCTCAAACGAATTTGGTAGAGTTGATAAAATTGCTGGTAAAATGTTATTGTCTAAAGTTTATTTGAATGCTCAAGTTTACATCAATCAAAACAAATTTGCAGAAGCTTCAGCTGCTTTAGCTCCAGTATTGAGTTCTTCATACTCAATCAACACAAGTTCAAGCTATGGAAAAGTATTTATGGCTGATAATGACATCAATGGTTCTCAAAGCGAGATGATTTTCCCTATCAGATATAGTGGATTGAATACACAAACGTTTGGAGGAACAACTTTTATCACACATGCTGCAATTGGAGGATCAATGAATCCTGCTAACTTTGGTGTTAACGGAGGTTGGTTTGGTTTAAGAACACGACAAGAATTTGTAGCTAAATTTGCAGGTGATCCAAGAGGGATGTTCTACACATCTGGACAGACTTTATCTATAGGTAATATTGGTAACTTTGGTGATGGATACGCTGTTGAAAAATATAAAAATATTAAATCAACAGGTGGTCAAGGTTCTGATGTTTCAGGAAACTTTGTAGATATTGATTTCCCTGTATTTAGATTAGCAGATGCTTATTTAATGTATGCTGAGTTAGCAGCAAGAGGACAAGGAAGTACTTCACAAGCAGCTACTTATGTAAATACATTAAGAACAAGAGCTGGAGGTTCTGCAACAATTACTGCAGGTGATATTACTCTAGATTTTGTGCTTGATGAAAGAGGTCGTGAATTATATTGGGAAGGGCATAGAAGACAAGATTTGATTCGTTTCGGTAAATATACTGGAAGTACTTATAATTGGCAATGGAAAGGTGGAGTTCAAGCAGGAACAAGTATTGATGATAAATTCAAAATTTTCCCAATACCAGCTACTGCAATTGGTTCCAACCCAACTTTACAACAAAATCCTGGTTATTAATTATAACAAAATATCCTCGGAAATGATAATCCACTTCCGAGGAATTTAAAATAGAAAATTATGAAAAAAATATTTTTAAGTTTAATTTTATTAGCAGGAACAATTACGACGATTGTATCTTGTAGTGATGAAAATTTAGACCCTCAGGCTTCATCTAGTTCAATTAACATGACCTCACCTACAGGAGGAAGTTTTAATTTAACTGGTTCAACAGCAGGAAATACAGCATTTACTTCAAAATGGTCTTCTGCCAACTTTGGTTTTTCTGCATCTGTAACTTATTCATTACAAGCAGTTAGGAGCACAGAAAGTTTTTCTAATTCTTCACAAGCAATTGTGTTAGGAACTTATAGTTCAGATGCAGACGTAAATGAAAAAGCAGTTACACAAAGAATTTTGAATAACTTGTTACTAAGTGCAGGAGGTTCAATAGGAACTTCTGGGGGTTTTAAATTAAGAATTATTGGAAAACCATCTACACAACTTTCAAGTTCAACTAATGGTGTTAGTGCTGTTTCTAATGAAGTATCTATAACAGCAACTCCTTATGATACTTTTGATGAATTTGAAAGATTATATGTTCCAGGAGGATATCAAAGTGCTAGTGGTTATGGAAATGATTGGTCTCCAGATAATGTAAATGTAGCTAAGTTATTTTCTGCTGGAAATGATGGAAAGTATGAAGGTTTTGTATGGATGGATGTTTCAAACCCAGCGTTTAAATTTTGTCCAGTTCCAGCATGGTCTGGAGATAAAGGTGATATTGCTGAAAATCCAAATACTTTTACAACTTTAGTTCAATCTGGAGGAAAAGACATTAAGCCAACTGATGGTGCTGGGACTTACTTCTTAACAGTAAATTGGAGTGCTAATACATACTCAATAGCTAAAAGACAAGTTGCAATTATTGGTCAAGCTACACCAAATGGTTGGGGTTTACCTACGTATTTAACTTTTGATGAAAATCCTTCATCTCCATATTATCAAATGTATACTATAAATTTAGCTTTGACTAATGATGAGTTTTTAATTCGTTTAAAAGATGATTGGTCTGTAAAAATGGGAACATTATCAGGTAATACTGAAAATACTACTACAGGAGGTCAATACAAAATAAAATTAAATGGAGGAAACATGAAAGTTCCTACAGCAGGTAATTATAAAGTTGTTTTGGATATCAGAAATTCTGCTAACTACAACTTGAGGTTAATGCCACAATAATTAATAAAATAATAGCACATTCTCGATTTATGAAAGTAGTCGAGAATGTGTTTTTTTAAATCAAATCTACGCTATGAAAAGATTTTTACTATTATGCTTACTATTTCCAGTTATTGTTTTTGCACAACAACAAACAGTAACTTATACAATTGCACCTGCAGTTTTTGAAGAAAATCAATCAATTACTATTACTTTTAATGGAAGTAGTATTAATGAGTCAACATGGGGTGTGACTAATAACGCACTGTACCTTTGGGCTTGGAGCTTTGACGCTAGTGATGCTAACATTCAAGATTGTCCAACAAATGGCGCATGGACAAGTTCAAGTGAAACTAATAGACTTACCTATAATTCAGGTAATGATACTTATACTATAACATTTGTTCCAAATACTTTCTATAACAGAACAGGAATAGGTAAAATAGGTTTTTTAATTAAAGCAAAAGATGGAACTGGTGATAAAAAATCTCAAGATATCACTTCAGAAGTCGGCGCTTTTCAAATGTCTTTAATCTCTCCTCTAGAGAACAGCAATACAATTATCAATTCAGGAACTAATGTAAGTATTGTAGCCTCAAACACAGGTGGTAATGCTACTTATTCTGTAACGGCTAATGGTGTTCCAATTACATGTTCAACTGCACCAACATCATTTTTTACTTGTGGCGACACAAATGTGACTACAACTAAAATATATGTTATTTCAGCAACATTAGGAACTACAACAGTGACTAAAAGGTTTACAGTTATTGTTAATCCAGGAATAATTAGTGCTCCATTAACAGCAGGCTTAGTTGATGGTATAAATTATAATTCATCAGATGCAACCAAAGCAACATTAGTTTTAAATGCACCTTTCAAAGATTTTGTTTATGTTGCCGGAAGTTTCAATAACTGGTCTCCAACAAATGCATTTGCTATGAAGAAAGATCCTACGTCTGGTAAATTTTGGTTAGAACTAACAGGTTTGACACCAAATCAAGTATATGCTTATCAATATTGGGTGTGTGATAATACAGATAGACCTGTAAATTCTCCAGCAATTGTAAAAACTGCTGATCCATATTCTACATTAGTACTATCTCCTTTTGATGATCCAGAAATTATATCGCTTGGTGCTTTTCCAGGGCTTCCTGTATATGCAACTATTGCACCAGGTCAAGAGAGAGAAGTTACTGTGCTTCAAACAGGAACTAATACCTTATTTTCATATAATTGGAGTAGTGCAACTACAAACTTCGTAAAACCAAAAAAGAAAGATTTGGTTTTTTATGAATTATTAGTGCGCGATTTTGATGCGAATAGAACCTATCAAGATTTAATTAATAAAATAGATTATTTTAAAAATCTTAAAATCAATGCTATTAAAATAATGCCAGTTATGGAGTTTGAAGGCAATATGAGTTGGGGTTATAATACTGTTTATCATATGGCTTTAGACAAACGTTATGGTCCACCTGTTAAATTTAAAGAGTTTATTGATTTATGTCATCAAAACGGAATTGCAGTTATTTTAGATTTAGCATTAAATCACGTTTTTGGTCGCTCTCCTCTTGAAAGAATGTGGATGTTAGATTCTGATAATGATGGCTGGGCAAATTCTACTGGACCGAGAGTATCATCTGAAAATCCTTATATTAATCAAGATGCTATGCACTCTTATAGTGTTGGTAGTGATTTAAATCATTTTAGAGAACCAAATAATTTAACTAACGAATATTCTGTAAGAACAATTAAACATTGGATACAAGAATATAAAATTGATGGGTATAGATGGGATTTAACCAAAGGTTTTACACAACAGTGCCCATCAAATGTTGCTGGTGGACAAGAAGCCTGTACTAATGGATATCGTTCTGATAGAGTTGCAAAAATGAAATGGTATGCCGACAAACAATGGGAAGTTGACCCTAATTTTTTAGTGATTTTTGAACACTTAGGAAATGGTGGATCATACACAGAAGAGGTAGAATGGGCAAATTATCTTCGTTCAGGTGATACTAAAGGAATAATGCAATGGAGAAAAATGACAGATCCTTATGCAGAATTATTAAAGGGTAATTTTGCAGATATTTCTGGTATTGCAGATGCAACAGATAGATTTATTGGATACGCAGAAAGTCATGATGAAGAAAGAGTTGCTTTTAAAGCATTTAATGAAGCAGGTCAAACACAAGGTAATCTTACCAAGGTGCATCAAAGACTTCAAGCTATGGGTTCCGTACTTTTTCTAGTTCCTGGACCAAAAATGATTTGGCATTTTGGAGATCTAGGTTGGGAGTATTCTTTATTTACTTGTAGTAACGGTACAGTTCAATACAATGATGGTTGTAAATTAGATACAAAACCACAGCCACAATGGACAGGAAACTGGTTGACTAATACAAATAGAAGTGCTATTTACAATAGTTGGGCAAAAATGATAGACATGAAAAAAACTGAAAATGTTTTTGAAAATGGAACTTATGCTTGGAATATTGGAAACACAGGGCGTCCTAGACTAGATGTTTGGACAAGCCAAACTCAAACTTCTGCTTTAAGTTATGTTTTTGTATTGACTAATTTTTCTGATGCAACTTATAATGTTCAAGGTGGTTTTCCATTCACAGGAACTTGGGCTAATCTAATGGATAATACTACATTTAATGTATCTAACGTTAATATGAATATCAGTATTGAGCCAGGAGGATACAGAGTTTTTGGAAATAGAGCACTTCTTAATAATGATACATTTGATGCTTTAGATTTTGTAGCGTTGTCTCCAAATCCAGCTTCAACTTATTTTACAATTAATACTTTAGTAGAGAAAGTCCAAATCTATTCTATCACCGGACAACTAGTAAAATCATTTTCAAGCGCTTCAATAAACGATAGTTTTTCAATTGAGGATTTAACTAAAGGTGTTTACATCGTTAAAATTTCAGATCCAAATAATCGTGAAAAAACTTTAAGATTAATAAAAGAATAATTTTGTTGAGTTAGTTTAAAATAGAATTTTCTAAAAGACCTTTCATAATTTTGGAGGGTCTTTTTTATACAATAACTTTTTTCAGCTTATAAAACATTTTTTTAAAAATAATTTTAGTTCAAAAGCTTCAAAATAATTAGGAAGACTTTTACACTGTTTGTCATTTCTTAGGAATCCCATAAGTAGTGTTAAATATTAAACTATTAGTTCATTAAGATTTTAGGTAGCATAAAGAATGTTAACGCGCTTAATATTTAGAATTCCTACGGAATGATAAACGATGTGATTAACTGTTTTAAACAAGTGGCGAACAACTCCTAAAGCCTCAAGAAAAAATTAAGAATTAAAATTAGCTAAGAAATTTTTATCAAGTCTACAGATTTTTAACTTTTTTTTTACCGTACAGAAATCGTAAAAAAATGAAACAAAAAATCCGTAATCACTTTAAAGTAAAGTGTATTACGGATAATTTCTGTGGTACCTCCAGGGATCGAACCAGGGACACATGGATTTTCAGTCCATTGCTCTACCATCTGAGCTAAGGTACCTTTACAATTTAGAGCATTACTACTACTTGATTGCGGGTGCAAATATAGAACGATTTTTAATTTATCCAAAACAATTTTTAAAAAAAATCTATTTGTAACTTTGCAACTCTAAACTTAGAATTATGCTTTTAGTCATCGATATGGGAAATACACAAATCAAAACGGCTGTTTTTGAACAGAATACGCTTTTGAAAAAAGAAATAATAGCCTATGAAGACTGGCAAATCTCGTTGAAAAAAGTCATAAAAAAATTTTCAGAAATCAGTATTCTAGTAGTAGCATCGGTTGGAAAACTAGAAAAAATTGATTTTTTGACATTAGATTCAGGACTAAATGTTTATTTCATTACTAGAGATAGTAAGTTTCCTTTCAATAATCTTTATGCTTCTCCATCAACCTTAGGTATCGACAGAATGATTCTTGCATCAGGCGCCGTTCTCCAATTTCCGAAAAAAAACAGATTGGTTATTGATGCTGGAACTTGTATAACCTATGACTTTATTGATTCAAATGATAATTATTTAGGAGGAGCTATATCGCCTGGAATAAGATTGAGATACGAATCCTTGCACAATTACACTGCTAAATTGCCGTTATTAAAGAAAGAAAAACCTATCGAAATTGTTGGAAATTCAACGCTACAATCCATTCATTCTGGTGTTATTAATGGGGTTTCTTTTGAAATTGAAGGTTTTATTAACTCTGTTTTAAATAAAAATGATAACTTTATCATAATTTTAACTGGTGGAGATGCAGTTTTTTTGGCTGAACGATTAAAAAATACCATATTTGCCAATCCAAATTTTCTTTTAGAAAGTTTGAACCAAACTTTTCAATATAATAACAATGATTAAAAAAATTATAGTAAGCGTTTGTTTACTTTTTTCGCTAGTTTCATTTGCTCAAGAAGGAACATCTTCTCCCTATTCATTCTACGGAATTGGCGATGTTAGATTTAGAGGTACGATAGAAAATCGTTCTATGGCAGGATTAGCTATAGTTCCAGATAGTATTCACATAAATCTTCAGAATCCTGCTATGTATTCTAGTTTAAAACTTACTTCTTTTTCAGTCGGAGGTACTTTTTCAGCAAATCAATTGAAAACAAATCAGAAAGACGAAAAAGCACAACGTACCACACTTGATTATCTTGCGGTAGGTATACCTTTAAAAAAGTTAGGTCTTGGTTTTGGATTAATTCCTTATTCATCTGTTGGATATAATATTAGAAATTCTGTATTTTTGAATGAAAACCGTAATAGAACCGATAACTTTTATAAAGGTTCCGGAGGTTTAAACAAGGTTTTCTTTGGTTTTGGATATCAATTAGCTAAAAACTTCAGTATTGGTGCAGATGTACAATACAATTTTGGAAAAATAGACACTAGAAGCTTATCTACACAGTTTGCCTTAAACTCGTCAAATGTGTATGAGCAAGTTCAATACAGTACTAGAGAAACTAATTCATCGACTGCTAGTGGAGTGAATTTTAATACAGGGTTGTCTTACAATACTAAATTATATAAAAGTGTCTCTCTTTTTTCTAGTTTAACTTATTCACCAGAAGCAACAATTACTTTAAACAATGAAAGATTTATTGCAATTGTTCAATCTGCTAATGGTATTTTAGATACCGTTGATGATGAAGTAGAGATTCAAGTAGCAAATACGAAATTAAAAATGCCTTCTAAATTTTCTTTCGGATTAGGTATAGGTGATACAAAAAAATGGATTGTTGGTACAGAACTTACTTTTCAAGGAACAAGTAATTTCGGAAATAGATTTAATGATATTGATAAAGTAACCTACGAAAATGCTACTAGATTTACAGTAGGAGGTTATTATATTCCAAATTATAAATCATTTACAAACTACTTCGAAAGAATAGTTTATCGTGGTGGTTTTAGATATGAAAACACTGGTTTGGTAATTAACAACCAACCTATAGAAGATGCAGCAGTAACACTTGGTTTAGGTTTACCTCTAAGAGGAGCTTTCTCTAATGTAAATGTAGGCTTCGAACTTGGAAATAGAGGAACTCAAAAAGGTGGACTAGTAAGAGAGCATTACATGAACTTTAGCATCGGATTATCTCTTAACGATAGATGGTTCCAAAAAAGAAAATACGACTAATTTAAATCTCAGTTAGCATGAAACGTAAATTAATTATCCTATTAATGATTTTTGCATTCCAATTTGGAAATGCTCAAGAAACGAATTGTGCAGATAAAGAAGGTAAATTTGCAAAGTATTTATCAGAAAGTGATTATGTTAAAGCAAAAGAAGTTTGGAACGACATAAAAATGACTTGTCTTACTTCAAGTGAAAAGTCATTTCAATTAGGTTTGCAATTACAACAATATAACATCGAGATTGCTTCAAGAGAAGATAAAGAAAAAGAAGTTCGTGAAATTTTAGGTCTTTTTAAATTATACGACAAATCATTCCCAAACAATAGTAATGCTAATTTTGAGAAAAGCGCAATGGCTTTGTATCTGAACAAAGTAGGAACCAATAATGAAATCTATAGCTTATTAGATCAAGCATTTGAATTGCAGAAAAAAACTTTTCAAGATCCAGAAGCAATTTTTGTTTACCTTCAGTTGTATGTAGAAAAGTATAAATCTGAAAAAGCAACAATTACCATCGATAAATTATTTAGCAAATATACAGATGTAATTTCACTTATAGAAATAAATAAGGAAACAGCGCCTGCTAATCTAGAAATTTATGATAGAGTTCTTGTTTCTATGGAATCTCTTATCAAAGATTTTTTGGTTTGTGAAAACATTGTTACTCACGCAAAAGTTAATTTCCAAAACAAAATAAACGATATTTATTGGTTGCAATCTGTAGCAAAAATGCTTTCAGTTTCTTGTAAAAACGCGCCAATGTTTGAATCGATTGCTACTGAATTACATGCCAGAAAACCTTCTGCTAAATCGGCTTATTATCTTGCAACCTACAATTTAAATACAGCCAAACAAGATAAAGCAATTGAATTTTTTTCTGAGTCAGTGAAATTAGAAAGCGATAAGATGACCAAAGCAACTACAGCTTATACAATTGCATCAATACTTTCTACAACAGATAAAGAAAAATCAAAAGAAATGACACTTACTGCAATTGAAAACAATCCAACTAATGGAAAATACTTCATCTTTTTAGGAAATTTATATGCAAATGCTGTTTCAGAATGTGGTACAAATGATAAAGAAAAAAATGCTATTTATAAATTGGCTTCTGATACAGTTTTAAAAGCATTTTTAGTTGAGCCAAGATTAAAAGTTACTTCAGAAGAATTGTCTAAATCATATTTGCAGAAAATAATTACTACTAAGGCAAATACAAAATCTGTGAAAATTGGTTGTTGGATTAATCAAACAGTAATTTTTTAATGCAATTAATGTTTAAAAAATCACTTCTTTTTTCTTTTACTACGATAGTGGTTTTTTTATTATTTGCTTGTGAAAGTAATTTTAAAGAAGTTCAAAAATCTACTTTTGCAGAGTTTACTCCAAGTGGTGAGGCTGATTCTATAAATATTAAATACACAGATTCTGGTAGAATTAAATCTATTCTTATTAGCGATAAGATGTTAGATTATGCTACAGTTGAATTTCCTTTTACAGAATTTCCAAAAGGTGTAAATGTTACATTATATGATGAAAACGGAAAGCGAACCTTTGTAACTTCAAAATACGCTGTGACTTTCAAAAACACCGATTTAATTGATTTGCAAGGAAGTGTAAAAATCACGAATGAAACAGGGCAATTATTTGAAACAGAACAATTGTATTTTGATCAAAAAAACGATTGGTTTTATACCGAAAAAAGATATAAATTTACAGATCCAAAAGGAGTTTCTTTTGGTGAAGGTGTAGATTTTAGTAAAGATTTTAAAATAATAAACTCTCAAAGTGTAACTGGAGAAGTTGAAAACGATAATTAAACATGAACTATCTTAAAATAACAAAATATATTTATTTGCTAATCGGTTTCATAATGGTTTATGATGCAATCACTAAATGGAATGATGCCGAAAAACCATGGTTGAGTGTCGTTCTTGCCGGATTGGCTTTTTTTACTTTTTTCTTTAGAACTCGTTTTGCAAAGAAATTTGAAGATAGAAAAAATCAGTATAATCAAGGTAATCAAAATAATACTTAGTGGAAATAACAGTAATCATAATATGTTTATTACTGTCTGCTTTCTTCTCTGGGATGGAAATCGCATATATTTCATCCAAC
>CANGUP010000005.1 GCA_947457105.1 Flavobacteriaceae bacterium | reverse complement strand
TTCATTAAAATACCAAAGAAAAGTTTCTGTAGCTGTAAAAAGAGCTCGTCACTTAGCTTTAATGCCATATGTAGCAGATTTATTAAAATAATTAATTAATTAAAAAGTTGTTGTCTCGTTACATTAAACGAGACTAACTTCTATAATAAGGACAACAACATGGAACTTATATTAAAACAAGACGTTCAAAACGTAGGATTTAAAGATGATATCGTTACAGTAAAAGCTGGATACGGTCGTAATTACTTAATTCCACAAGGATTTGCTCAATTAGCTACACCTTCTGCAAAGAAAGTTTTAGCTGAAAACTTAAAGCAAAAAGCTCACAAAGAAGCTAAAGTTGTTGCAGATGCTACTAAAATTGCAGATGCATTAAAAGCTTTAGAGATTAAAATTACTTCAAAAGCAGGTGGTGAAAAATTATTTGGTTCTGTAACCAATATTGATATAGCTGCTGCATTAGAAGCTGCTGGTCAACCTGTTGATAGAAAATTTATCACTAGTGGAACTGTAAAAAGAACTGGAAAATACACTGCTTCTGTAAGATTACACAGAGATGTAGTTGTTGAATTACCATACGAAATTGTAGCTGAAGTATAGTCTTAAGCTACTTTCAATTAAAAATCTCGTCTCGTTCCAAAAACGAATCGGGATTTTTTTTTATCTTTATTTTAAATTAGATTTATTCGTATGATTTTAACTAACAAAATTGAAGTATTGAATGTTTTGTTGATTCTTACGTCTTTATTTTTCGCGTTGTTATTGCCATTTGAACTTTTCTTATTTTCTTATGCAGTTTTAGGACCGTTACATTATTTGACTGAAATCAATTGGCTCAATAAGAATAATTATTTCATTAAAAAAAGAAAGTATGTTTGGGTTTTAATGTTCTTTACTTTCATAATTTCTTTTATAGTCCTTTTTAGGTATTTTAAATTTGATACTATTTTTTCTTCTTTTTTAAATTACTATTCAAAGTTATTGATCAATATTTTGATTGTGACTTGTTTTTTCTTTTCAATTGGCTTAGTTTTATTTAAAGACACCAAAAAGATTTTTGCATCATTAATTGTTGCTTTACTACTTGGTTTAATTTTTCTCAAATTTATACCTTTTTCGTTCTTAATAATTGGTGTTTTTCTTCCAACAATTATTCACGTTTACTTATTTACACTTCTTTTTATGATCTTTGGCGCACTCAAAAGTCGTTCCTTTATTGGAGTTGTCTCTATTGTTTTACTAATTTTAGTTCCGTTTTTTATTTCATTAAATTCATTTTTATTTTCTTGTGAAACATCTGAATTAGTAAAAAGTATTTTTTTAGAAACACGATTTAAAAATGTTATCATAGCAATAAATCAAGTTATAAGTGAAGTTTCAATTGTTGATTTTAATTTTAGAGCAGAAACTATTTTAAAAATACAAACATTTATTGCCTTTTCATATACTTATCATTATCTAAATTGGTTTTCTAAAATATCTATAATCAAATGGAGTAAAGGTATATCTAAATCTTATTTAGTGCTTCTATTAGTTTTATGGCTTTCTTCAATAGGTATTTATTTATATAATTATCGAATGGGTGTTTTAACTTTATATTTTTTAAGTTTATTTCATGTTATTGTCGAGTTTCCGTTAAATATTATTTCAATTAAATCGGTCTTTTTTAATAGAAAACGTTTCAGTTAATTTTCAAAATTATACCTTTGTTACTTTAATTATAGCGTATTTATATTATAATAATGAAGTACAAAAGACTTACTAAAGAGCAGTTTGAAGCCTTACATCAAGAATTTGCAAATTTTCTTGCCTCTCAATCTATTGATAAAAAAGAATGGGACGAAATTAAAGCCAATAAACCAGAAGTTGCCGAACAAGAATTAGACGTTTTTTCTGATTTAATTTGGGAAGGTGTTTTATCTAATTCTCAATTTTTAGAACATTTTTCTAAAAATCATATTTTCCTTTTTCATTGTCAAGAAGAGTATATCGATTCTATGGTTATAAAATCGTTAGTGCCAGATGTAGATTTTCTTACTAAAGATGGTTTGCAATGGCTAAGTGAAAATCTATTCACCGATGTTGTAGAAATTCATGTTGGAAAAAAGAATTATGATGCCGAAAGAAAAGAATCAATATTTGATTTAATTACTCAAGGTTCAATTTTGAGTGACGGACAATTATATGTTCAAATTAATACTATAATTCAATCATAATTTCCTGAATTTAAAAATATTTACCTACTTTAGTGAAGAAATATATTTTTTAATTTTATGGACATTCTTATAAAAATTCAAGACTTACGTGAAGAACTTAACCTGCACAATCACAATTACTATGTACTTGATAATGCAACTATTTCTGATTTTGAATTTGATCAAAAATTAAAGGAGTTACAAGATTTAGAAGCTAAATATCCTGAATTTTTTGATGAAAATTCACCTTCACAGAGAGTTGGAGGAACTATTACTAAGAATTTTCAAACAGTTGTTCACGAAAATAGAATGTATTCGTTGGATAATTCTTATTCTAAAGATGATTTACAGGATTGGGAAACCAAAATTCAAAAGGTTTTAGGAAATGTAAGTTTGCAGTATACTTGTGAGTTAAAGTATGATGGAGCTTCGATTTCGATAACTTACGAAAATGGAAAACTTTCCAAAGCAGTTACTCGCGGAGATGGTTTTCAAGGTGACGATGTAACCAATAACATCAAAACGATAAAGTCCATTCCATTACAACTAAAAGGAAATTTTCCACCTAAATTTGATATTCGTGGTGAAATTATTCTTCCGTTTGAAGGTTTTGAAAAAATGAACCAGGAATTGATTGATATTGGAGAAACGCCTTATTCAAATCCAAGAAATACAGCTTCAGGAAGTCTAAAGTTACAAGATAGTAGTGAAGTTGCTAAACGTCCATTAGATTGTTTATTGTATTTTATAACAGGAAATAATTTACCTTTCACTACTCAATTTGAAGGGTTAGAAACCGCTAGAAATTGGGGTTTCAAAGTTCCAACGCAATCAAAATTAGCTAATAATCTTGATGAAGTTTTCGAATTTATTAATTATTGGGATGTTCATCGTCACGATTTACCTTATGAAACAGATGGTGTTGTAATAAAAGTCAACAATTTTAATCATCAAAATGAATTAGGATATACTGCAAAATCTCCACGCTGGGCAATTGCATACAAATTCAAATCAGAGCAAGTTATTACAACTTTAAATTCAATTTCATATCAAGTTGGTCGAACAGGTGCAATTACTCCAGTTGCTAATTTAGAACCTGTGCAATTGGCAGGAACTATTGTAAAACGTGCTTCTTTGCACAATGCTGATCAAATTGAAAAATTAGACATTAGAGTTGGCGATGAAGTTTTTGTTGAAAAAGGAGGAGAAATCATTCCGAAAATTATTGGCGTTGCCAAAAGAGGAGCAGAGGTTGAACCGACTAAATACATTACTCATTGTCCAGAATGTCAAACAGAATTAATTAGAAAAGAAGGCGAGGCTCAACATTATTGTCTGAATTTCTATGGTTGTCCGCCACAAATTATAGGAAGAATTCAGCACTACATTTCTAGAAAAGCTATGGATATTGAAGGTTTGGGCGGTGAAACAGTCGCTTTATTATTCAATAATAAATTGGTAAAAGATTATTCCGATTTGTATGAATTGAAAGTTGACGATGTTATTCCATTAGAAAGAATGGCGCAAAAAAGTGCTGAAAATCTTGTGAATGGAATTGAAAAATCAAAAGAAATTCCTTTTGAAAGAGTTTTATTTGCTTTAGGAATAAGATATGTTGGAGAAACTGTTGCTAAGAAATTAGCGAAACACTACAAAACTATAGATGCTTTAAGTCAAGCTTCTGTAATGGATTTAATTTTAGTTGATGAAATTGGAGATAGAATTGCTCAAAGTGTTATAGAGTTTTTTGAAAATCAAGAAAACGGAACTATTATTGAACGACTCAAATCTTTTGGAGTTCAATTTGAAATAATTGAAAAATTTAATCCTAATGCAACTGTAAAACTTTCTGGAAAAACCTTTGTAGTCTCAGGAGTCTTTCAAAAATTTTCTCGTGATGACTTAAAGAAAGCTATTGAGGATAATGGAGGAAAAGTAGGAAGTTCAATTTCTACAAAAACTGATTTTGTGATTGCGGGAGATAATATGGGACCTGCCAAATTGGAAAAAGCAAATCAACTCGGGATTTCTATCATATCGGAAGACGATTTTATACAAATTATAGATGGTTGATAAATTAATTTTAGTTATTAAGATATAAATTATTCATATCAAACGATAATTGATTTACCTTGTGATTGAAGTCCTTTATCATTAGATAAATAAAAATCTATTCTTCCTAAATTCAATCCATAGCAACCAACTTGATTAATCAATACTTGCTTTCCTTCACTATTTTTCTCAATAATTGGTTTGTCTAAAAAAGTGTGAGTGTGTCCACCAATAATTAAGTCAATATCTTTAGTTTGTTTTGCCAATAAAATATCACAAACTTTATTAGGATCTTCTTTAAATTTAAATCCAATATGAGAAAGGCAAATTACTAAATTGCATTTTTCCTCTTGTTTTAGAATTCTAGCCATATCTGTAGCCACTTCTATCGGATTATTATATACTATTTCTTTGTAATTCTTTTTGTCTACCAATCCTTCTAGTTCAACACCAAGTCCGAAAATCCCAATTTTTATACCATCAATCGTTTTGATTTTATAAGGTTTTACATGACCATCAAGGATAGTGTTTTTGAAATCATAATTAGCAGATACAAAATCAAATTTAGCATTATGTAATTGAGCATAGAAACCGTCAATTCCATTATCAAAGTCGTGGTTTCCTAATGTTGCAACATCATAACCCATCATACTCATTAATTTGAACTCCAATTCACCTCCATAATAATTAAAGTAAGGAGTTCCTTGAAAAATATCTCCTGCATCTAGTAATAATACATTTGGGTTTTCTTTACGAATAGTTTCGATAAGTGAAGCTCTTCTAGCAACACCGCCCATATTTGGGTTTCTTGGATGATCTGCAGGAAATGGATCGATATAACTGTGAACATCATTTGTGTGTAAAATTGTAATGTGTTTTAAATCGTTACTTTTAAAACTGCTTAATGAAAGTCCTGTCAAACTTAATAAAGCTGAACTTGCTACTGTTTTTTGAATAAAATCTCTTCTTTTCATTTCTTTTGGCTTAATTTAGTTCAGTATTATTCTTTTATAATTCTAACATCGTTATTGATTCTTAAAGTGTCAAAATCTTTAAAATAATCAATCATTATGTTTCTAAGTTTATAATCAATATCAAATTTTTCAATTCCTTTTTTAAAGAAAGTCATGTTATCACCACCATTTGATAAATAATCAGACGTTACTACATAATATATTTTATCATTTTCTAATGGTTTTCCTTGAACTAATAAATTTGTTGCTTTTAAATCTTTAGAAACTGTAAAATTTAATCCAGACAATGGATGTGGTTTTTTTTCAGCAATAATGTGATTGGCTAATTCGATAATTTGTTCTCCTTTAAGAGCAACAATGATTGCACTGTTTTCAAATGGCATTACTTCATAAGCATTTCTTGCGGTAACATTGCCTTTAGGAATTAAAGTTCTAATTCCTCCATGATTTAGTAGGCAAATATCGATTGTTTTATTTTCACGTTTTTGAAAAATAGGATTGCTCTTTTCTAGGGTAATATCTGCCAAAAAACAACCAATATTAGTTTGCCATTCTCCTTTAGATTTGTCTAATGTTTCAGGATTGTAAGCTAAAACTTCACTTAAGTCTTTATCAATATGTTCTCTATAGGGTTTAATATAGTTCTCAATTTCAGTCTTACTTTCTTGAGTTTCTGTAAGACTTATTTTTTTGCCTTCAATTTTTGTGACTTGATACTTTTGACTCGAACAAGATATCAAAGAAATAAATGTTAATAATAAAACAAAATGTTTCAAAACAACGTTATAGTTTTTTAGATTTACCATCTCAAATACGACTAAATTTAATTAAATTTGTAACCAAGTAAAAGTACTATGTTTTTAAGTAAAATAAAGGATTTTTGGACAAAAAAAATAGTTAAGAAACGGTTATCAAATGTAAAGCATATAAATTCAGATAGTTCTATTAAAAAAGTTGGGATAATTTTCGATGAGAGTTATTTTTATGAAAAGGAAAAATTAATAGAACAGCTTGTAAAAAATGGAATTCATTCTGAAAACATTAAGTTTTTGGTGTTTAAAAACAAGGTAAAAAAGAATGAAACTTTCGACTACAATGTTTTTACTTATAAAAACATTAATTGGAATGCCACATTTGATAGTAAAGAGGTAAATGATTTTATTGATGATGATTTTGATTTACTTATTAGCTATTACGATACAGAAAAAGCACCATTATTATTGGTAACCAATCTTTCAAAAGCAAATTTTAAAGTGGGATTTACCTCAATTGATAAAAGATTAAATCATTTTATGATTGATACAAATGCTGAGAATTATACCGTTTTTATAGACGAATTATTTAAATATTTAAAAATACTAAACAAACTATAATATGCAATCACTAATTGGTACTGGAGTTGCACTTGTAACACCATTCAAAAAAGACTTTTCTGTAGATACTGAGGCACTATCAAGAATAGTAAATTATCAAATTGATAACGGAATTGATTACCTTGTTGTGCTGGGAACTACTGCTGAAAATGCTACGTTAAGTCATGAAGAAAAAGAATTGGTTATTACTACTGTGATTAATGCTAACAATGGTAGATTGCCATTGGTTTTAGGAGTAGGAGGTAATAATACTTATAAAGTGGTTGATGAACTTAAAACAAGAGATTTTTCAAATTTTGTTGCTGTTCTTTCTGTGTCTCCTTACTATAATAAACCTACTCAAGAAGGAATTTATCAACATTTTAAAGCTGTTGCAGAAGCTTCTCCAATTCCTGTCATTTTATATAATGTTCCAGGAAGAACGGCGAGTAATATGTTGCCTTCAACGGTTTTAAGATTGGCTAATGATTTTAAAAATGTTGTAGCAATAAAAGAAGCAGCTGGAGATATCGTTCAAGCAATGAAATTAATTCAAGGAAAGCCTGAAGGATTTTTAGTTATTTCTGGAGATGATATGGTTACTTTGCCAATGGTTTTAGCAGGCGGAAGTGGAGTTATTTCTGTAATAGGAGAAGGATTTCCTAGACAATTTTCAGATATGGTGCGTTTAGGATTAGAAAGAAAAGTTGATGAAGCCTATAAATTGCATTATCTTTTAGCAGAAGCAATCGATATGATTTTCGAACAAGGAAATCCAGCTGGAATTAAAGAAGTTTTTAAAACGCTAGGTTTGTCAGATAACACATTGCGTTTACCATTAGTAAATGTCAATCAAGATTTAGCAGATCGATTGAATAAATTTGTAAAAAGTCTTTAGTTTTTTATAAAAAAAATACAATTAAAAAAAATCTTTCATAGTATCTAATTATTAACTAATTTTGCAGTTCGTTTTTTGAGAAGTAAAATCCTTTAAAAACCTGTATCCATAAAAATAAAAATGAAGAAAATAGTTTATCTTATCGTATTAGTTGTTCTTTTTTCGTCTTGTAGCGAATATCAAAAAGCATTGAAGAATGAAGATGTTGCTGCTAAGTATGATGTTGCTGCAAAAATGTACGACAATGGTAAATATAGCAAAGCGATACGTTTGTTCGAGCAAATTGCTCCTGGATACAAAGGGAAGCCGCAAGCAGAGAAAATGTTTTACATGTTTTCACAATCGTATTACAAAACAAAACAGTATTACTTAGCTGGATTTCAATTTGAAAGTTTTGCTTCAAGTTATCCAAAAAGTGAAAAGCAAGAAGAAGCTAAATATTTAGGGGCATTATGTTATTCAAAATTATCTCCTGTTTATAGTTTAGATCAGGTAGATACTGATAAAGCGATAGCTAAATTGCAAAGTTTTATTGATGAATATCCTAATTCAACTTATTTGCCTGAAGCAAATAAAGTAGCGATTGATTTAAGAAATAAGTTAGAGAAAAAAGCTTTTGAAAACGCAAAACAGTATAACACAATATCAGACTTTAAAGCAGCTCAAATTGCTTTAGATAATTTTATAAGTGATTATCCAGGAACTCCATTTAAAGAAGATGCTTTGTTTTACAAGTTAGATTCTGCCTACAAGTTGGCAATAAATAGTGTAGAACAAAAAATGGAAGAGCGATTAAATGTGGCGAAATCTGCATATAACAACTTGGTTAAATTCAACGCAAGTACAAAATATAAAATACAAGCCGATGAAATGTTGGCTAAGATTGATAACGATTTAAAACAATTTTCTAAATAAAAAGTCATGGATTTAAAAAAGACCAATGCACCAGTAAACACAATAACTTACAATAAAAATGTTATTGAAGAACCTACCGGGAATGTTTATGAAGCAATAACTATTATGGCTAAAAGAGCAAACCAAATCAACACTGAAATCAAAAAAGAATTGATTGAAAAGTTAGATGAATTTGCAACTTACAATGATAGCTTAGAAGAAGTCTTTGAAAACAAAGAACAAATTGAAGTTTCTAAATTTTATGAAAAGCTTCCTAAACCTCACGCTCTTGCTGTACAGGAATGGTTGGATGGAAAGATATATCATAAAGATACAAACAAATAATATAAGACAATGTCAGTTTTAAGCGGTAAAAAAATAATACTAGGTGTTTCTGGTGGAATTGCCGCATACAAAACAGCGACATTAGTTCGTCTATTTATAAAAGCAGGTGCACATGTCCAAGTGATAATGACACCTGCTTCTAAGGATTTTGTAACTCCATTAACATTATCCACATTGTCTAAAAACCCAGTTCATTCAACATTTTACAATGAAGAAGATGAGAACGCTAAATGGAACAATCACGTCGAATTAGGTTTATGGGCAGATTTAATGGTTATTGCTCCCGCAACAGCCAATACATTATCAAAAATGGTAAATGGAAATTGTGATAACTTATTAATCGCAACCTATTTATCAGCGAAATGTCCAGTTTATTTTGCTCCTGCAATGGATTTGGATATGTACAAACACCCTTCAACAGTAAGTTCTTTTAGAACATTACTACAATTTGGAAATACGATAATACCATCCGAATTAGGCGAATTAGCAAGCGGACTTTCTGGTGAAGGTAGAATGGCAGAACCTGAAAATATTGTTGCTTTCTTAGAAGCCGATTTATCAAGTAAATTACCTTTAAAAGGAAAAAAAATACTAATAACTGCTGGTCCAACTTACGAAGCAATAGATCCTGTTCGTTTTATAGGAAATCATTCGTCTGGAAAAATGGGTTTTGATATCGCAAATGAAGCAGCAAATCTTGGTGCAGAAGTAGTTTTAATTTCAGGACCTACACATTTTAAAGTGAAGAATAATCAAATTAATTTGATTAGAGTAGTTTCAGCTCAACAAATGTATGTAGCTTGTCATGAGTTTTATAATGATGTTGATGTCGCTATTGCAGCAGCTGCGGTTGCTGATTATAGACCGAAGAATGTTGCGGAACAAAAGATTAAAAAGAGTGAAGCTAGTTTTACAATTGAATTAGAAAAAACTAAAGATATTTTAGCCTCATTAGGAGAAATAAAGAGAAATCAATTTTTAATTGGCTTCGCTTTAGAAACTGAAAATGAAATTGAAAATGCTAAGTTGAAAATTCAGAAAAAAAACTTAGATTTGATAGTTTTAAATTCGCTTCAAGATGAAGGTGCTGGTTTTGGAAAACCAACCAATAAAGTTACTTTCATTGACAAAGATTTTACCATTGAACCAATGGATTTGAAATCTAAAGAAGATGTAGCTATTGATATTTTAAATAAAATAATAAATCATTATCATGCGTAGTATTTTAATATTAGTTTTTTTGTTCTTATTTGCAAACGTTTATTCACAAGAACTTAATTGTAAAGTAATTGTGAATTATGATAAAATTACTAACGTAAATACTCAAATCTTTAAAAATTTAGAAACATCTCTAAATGATTTTATAAATAAAACAGTTTGGACAGAAAAGGCATTTAAAGAAAATGAAAAAATAAGCTGTACTTATTTTATTACTGTTAATTCATTTGAAAATAATAACTTTGAAGCAAGTATTCAAGTACAATCTTCTCGTCCAATTTACAATTCAAACTTTTCAAGTCCCTTACTAAATATAAACGATAAAGATTTTAGTTTTCAATATGTAGAATTTCAAAATTTGTTTTACAATCCGAATAGTTATGATTCTAACTTAGTTTCTGTAATTGCTTTTTATAATTATATCATATTGGGCTTTGATGCAGAAAGTTTTGCATTAGATAGTGGCACTCCATATTTTCAATCAGCACAAGAAATTGTGAGTATTGCTGCTCCTACCGGAGGAAAAGGATGGTCACAAACCGAGAAAACTCAAAATCGATTTTATCTAGTAAATGATGTTATGTCAACAACTTTCAGACCATTGAGAGAAGCTTTGTTTCAATATCATTTTAATGGTTTAGATAACATGCATAAAGATTTAAAAGCATCTAAAGAAGAAATTGTTTCGGCAATAAATACCTTGCATACTGTTCACAGCGTTAGACCTAATGCTTATTTAACAAGGATATTTTTCGATGCAAAGTCAGATGAAATTGTATCCGTTTTTTCTGGTGGTCCAAGTGTTACTATTGATGGTTTAGTTGATAAATTATCTAAAATTTCACCTACGAATTCTTCTAAATGGTTGAATATAAAGTTTTAATTTGGAGTTAAATCTTTACCAATGATTACATCATTATCTATTGAAAATTTTGCTTTAATTGAAAAGCTATCTGTTAAATTCACAGATGGATTTTCTGTTATTACTGGTGAAACTGGTGCAGGAAAATCAATCCTTCTAGGAGCGTTAAGCTTGGTCTTAGGAAAGCGTGCCGATTTAACTTCTCTGAAGAATAAAGAAGAAAAATGTATCATTGAAGCACATTTTCAAATTAAAAATTATAATCTGAAATCTTTTTTTGTTTCAAATGACCTTGACTACGAAGAGGAAACAATTATTAGAAGAGAAATATTACCTTCAGGAAAATCAAGAGCCTTTATTAATGATACACCTGTCAATTTAAATGAATTACAAGAATTAAGTAATTATTTAATAGATATTCATTCACAACACCAAACTCAAGAATTGTCTGATGACTTGGTACAATTTCAAATAATAGATTCTGTTGCATCTAATTTTGATTTTATTTCACAATATTCAATCCAACTTAAAGAATATAAAAAGCTCAAATCAGATTTAAAGTCTAAAAAAGAATCGTTTTCTTCTGTTTTAAAAGAACAAGATTATAATACTTTTCTTCTGGAAGAATTACTTTCTGCACAATTAAAATCTGGAGAGTTAGAAGAGCTTGAATCAAGTTTTGAAAAGCTTAATAATGTTGAATTTATCAAAGAAACTTTAGTAAAATCTTTGGCAATAGCTAATGATGAACAATTTGGTGTTTTGCAAAATTTAAAAGAAGTAAAAGCTTCTTTGCAAAAAATAGCCGGACTTTCTACTGAATATAATTTACTTTTTGAAAGATTGAATAGTACTTTAATTGAATTTGATGATATTGAAAAGGAACTCAATCAACTTTCAGAAACTATTTTTTCTGATCCTGAAGCTTTAGATTTCACAAATCAGAAATTACAATTGATTTATACTTTATTAAAAAAGCATCAAGTAAATACGGTTGATGAGTTATTAGTTATTCAAGATGATTTAGATAATAAAGTAGTTTCTGTAACCACATTAGAATCTGAAATTGTTGAAATTGAAAATCAAATTATTCAATTTGAAAATCACTTAAATGTTTTAGCTAATAAAATTCACGATAATCGAGAAAAAGCAATACCAGTTTTAACCGATAAATTAGCTTTATTTTTATCAAATTTAGGAATGCCTAATGCAAGGTTTAACATACAAGTAGATTTAAATGAGGAGTTTTACAATAATGGAAAAGACGAAATTATATTTTTGTTTTCAGCCAATAAAGGATCAGATTTCGGCTTGTTAAAAAAAGTGGCTTCTGGTGGAGAAATGTCTAGGATAATGTTGGCAGTGAAAGCAATTTTATCTCAATTTTCAAATCTTCCTACAATAATATTTGATGAAATTGATACCGGAGTTTCTGGAGAAATCGCGCATAAAATGGCAGAAATAATGAAAAACATGAGTAGTAATATGCAAGTTTTTGCCATAACTCATCTACCACAAATAGCCAGTAAAGGAAAAGATCATTTTAAAGTTTTTAAAGTTATTAAAGACAATCAAACACACTCTGAATTGAAATTGTTGTCTGATGATGAGCGAATTATTGAAATTGCTCAAATGTTGTCGGGTTCTGTTATTTCAGATTCTGCCTTAATTCATGCGAAGGAATTGCTTAACTAAAAATATAGAATTATATTTGTTTTTTCAAAGACAAACTAAATAAACGAATAAAGTTAAAGATATGATTATAGAACCAAGAATGCGCGGATTTATTTGTTTGACAGCTCATCCAAAGGGTTGCGAGCAAAATGTTAAAAATCAAATAGATTACGTTAAGTCAAAAGGTAAGATTGATGGAGCTAAACGAGTTTTAGTTATTGGAGCGTCTACTGGATTCGGATTGGCTTCTAGAATTTCTAGTGCTTTCGGATGTGATGCAGCAACAATTGGAGTTTTCTTTGAAAAACCAGCTTCAGAAGGAAAAACGGCTTCTCCAGGTTGGTATAATTCTGCAGCATTTGAAAATGAAGCACACAAAGCAGGTTTATACGCAAAGAGTATTAATGGTGACGCTTTTTCTAAAGAAGTAAAGCAACAGGCTATCGATTTAATTAAAAATGATTTAGGTCAAGTTGATTTAGTTATTTATAGTTTAGCTTCACCTGTAAGAATGCATCCAGAAACAGGAGAATTACATCGTTCAACATTAAAGCCAATAGGAACAACTTTCACAAATAAAACTGTAGATTTTCATACTGGTAATGTAACTCAAGTATCAATTGAACCAGCTAATCAAGAAGATATTGATAATACGGTTGTGGTTATGGGCGGTGAAGATTGGTCAATGTGGATGAATGACTTGAAAAATGCAGGATTATTGGCTCAAGGAGCAACTACCATAGCTTATTCTTATATAGGACCATCAGTTACTGAAGCAGTTTACAGAAAAGGAACTATTGGTAGAGCTAAAGATCATCTAGAAGCTACAGCTTTTACAATTACTGATGATTTAAAAGAATTAGGAGGAAAGGCATATGTTTCTGTGAATAAAGCATTAGTTACTCAAGCTAGTTCTGCAATTCCGGTAATTCCACTTTATATTTCATTGTTGTATAAAATTATGAAAGCTCAAGGAATTCATGAAGGATGTATCGAGCAAATTCAAAGGCTTTATAGTGAAAGATTATATACTGGTAAAGATGTTCCAACTGATGAAAACGGAAGAATAAGAATCGATGATTGGGAAATGAGAGAAGATGTTCAAGAGCAAGTTTCAAATTTATGGGATAAAGCAACAACAGAATCATTAGTAGAAATAGGAGATTTAGCAGGATACAAACAAGATTTTCTAAATTTATTTGGATTTGGTTTTAATGGTGTTGATTATAATGCAGATGCAAATGAATTAGTTTTTGTACCAAGTATAAAATAATTTTCTAAAATTGATAAATTTTAAAGGTTCATAATTTTTATTTGTGTTTATTTTGCTATCTTATGAACTCAAAATACGTGATTTGGTTTAAAATCAATTAAAGTTGTGAAAGAATAATTATAACTTATTCTTAAATAAATAAAAAGTCCTACTTCGGCGGGACTTTTGTTTTATAGAAAGAGTATCTTTGTTAAAATTTTTTCGAATGTATTTTTCAATTATTATTCCAGTCTATAATAGACCTGACGAAATAAACGAACTGCTAGAAAGTTTACTATTATCTACTTACAAAAGCAATTATGAAATTGTAATTGTAGAAGACGGTTCTTCAATATCCTGTGAAGAGGTAATAAAGAAATTCACAGATAAATTATCTATTTCATATTACTATAAAGCAAATTCTGGTCCAGGAGATTCTAGAAATTTTGGAATGCAGAAAGCCAAAGGTGATTATTTTATCATATTTGATTCCGATTGTATTATACCAAATAACTATCTTTCTGAAGTTGATAAAGAATTAAAATCCAATTACGTAGATTGTTTTGGTGGTCCTGATAAAGCATTAAAATCATTTTCTAATATTCAAAAAGCTATCAACTTTTCAATGACTTCTTTTCTAACAACAGGAGGAATAAGAGGTGGTTCCGAAAAAATAGATAAATTTCAACCAAGAAGTTTCAATATGGGAATTTCTAAAAAAGCATTCGAAGATTCTAAAGGTTTCGGAAATATTCATCCAGGTGAAGATCCAGATTTATCCATTAGATTATGGAAATTAGGTTATCAAACAAGACTTTTTTCTTCTGCTTTTGTGTATCATAAAAGAAGAATTGATTGGAATAAGTTCACGCTTCAAGTATCAAAATTTGGAAAAGCAAGACCAATTTTAAATCACTGGTATCCAGAGTATAGTAAACTAACTTATTGGTTACCTTCTTTATTTGTTTTTGGATTTTTAATCTCAGTTGGGCTTTTAATAATTCTATTTGATTGGGGATTAAAATTATATTTTTTATATTTTGTAATAATCTTTATTGTATCTAGTATTCAAAATAGAAATCCATTAATAGGATTATTGTCTATTGTAGCGGTTTGGAAACAATTTTTTGGATATGGTTTTGGATTTTTCAAATCATCTTTCAAGATTAATATTCTCAGAAAAAAACCTCAAGATGCTTTTCCTGAATTGTTCTTTAAAATAAATTCCAATCCAATTGAAGCTGAAAAAGAGTTGATTTTTGAAAAACAAATGGAAACTTCAATTCAAAAATCGGTAGAAAAAGTTATTGATAAAATTGTTACTCCCGTAAATAAAATTGTTGAATCAGTTGTAACAAAATCAAAAATAATTGGTCTAACAGGAGGAATAGGTAGTGGTAAAACTACGGTTGCAAAATATCTTATTTCTAAAGGCATTCCAGTTTATATTTCCGATGTAGAAGCAAAAAAAGTAATGGAGTTTCCTGAGATTATTTCTCAAATTGCACAAACTCTTGGAAATGAATTAATTACAGATAACCAAACTTTAGATAGAGAGAAACTTGCAGCAATTGTTTTCAATGCTCCAGAAAAGCTGAAACAACTTAATGCTATTGTTCATCCGGCAGTAAAAAAACACTTTGATAATTGGATTGCTACAAATCAAAACCATCCAATTTTAGTAAAAGAAGCGGCTATATTGTTTGAAAGTGGTAGTTATAAAGATTGTGATAAAATTATTACTGTATCAGCACCACTAGAGTTAAGAATAGCGCGTGTATTGAAGCGTGATTCGACTACGAGAGAAAAAGTATTACAAAGAATAAACAATCAATTGTCTGATGAAGAAAGAATTGCAAGAAGTAATTTTGTAATAAAAAATGAAAATTTTGAGGATACTAAAAAACAAGTCGATGAAATCGTCAATTTATTGAAAAATAGATAATTATTTACCTCTATGTTAATGTTTGGTTAATACATTAACAGAATAAATGTTAAAATACTAAATTTGTTGTGATGAATAAGTTTGTTTTTCGGCTGTTGGTATTATTAATGAGTTTATCCTTACTTGGGATAATTTTAGTCCAAGTATACTGGTTTAATACTTCATTAGAAAACAACGAAGAGCAATTTAAGTTTCATGTAAAACAGGTTTTAGGTAGCGTTGCCAACAAACTTCAAAATAAAGAGCGTTATGCTTTTTATAAAAAAAACGGAAGATTTAAAGATAATGTTAAAAAATCTCCAAAAAGTGAAGATTTATTAGAATACGGTTACTACGAAAGAAATGCTAAAACGAATAAAACAATAATTTATTCCAACAGCATTATTTCTGAGGATTATGATATGTTTTCTACGTTCTTTGATAAAAGACTTGATAGTCTTAAAGTAAAAAATTACACAGCAAAAAGAAAAACTAAAGTATTTAACAATAATTCATTTGATAATTCAGGAATTCAGAACAAAATTATTCCTGATTTAACCATTGAAAAAGCAGGAGATTTAAAGATTCTTGAAGATGCACAATTTGAAATTGCCTACAAAGATGTTGTAGCTAATTATCCTATAAACGAACGTGTTTCTAAAGAACAATTAAATGAATTATTGGACAAAGAACTTAAAGAATATGGAATCAAAACCCCATATGAGTTCAATATATATAGTAATGGATTAGCAACAAAAATAAAATCAGAATATTTCAATTTTGATAAATATGCTACTTATTCGATTCCTGTTTTTATAGACAATGACGGAAATAACAAGTATATGTTGCTAGTTACATTTCCTCAGAAAAAGAAGTTCTTGTTTTCAGAAATTCTTGCTATAACGCTGTTATCGGTAGTTTTTACTTTAATAATAATTATAGCTTATGCCAATGCGTTGCACCAATTAATCAAACAACGTCAAATATCTGAGATCAAAACTGATTTTATTAATAACATGACGCATGAGTTTAAAACGCCAATTGCAACCATCAATTTAGCTTTAGATGCTATTAAAAATCCTAAAGTAATTGATGATAAAGAAAAAGTTTATAGATATCTCCAAATGATTAGAGACGAAAATAAACGAATGCATGCTCAAGTAGAGAATGTTCTCAGGATTTCAAAACTAGAGAAAAAAGAATTAGAGATTACCAAAGAACCATTAAACGTTCAAGATATTATTGAAGAAGCAATAGATCATGTGCATTTAATTATTGAAGATAGACAAGGTGCTATTACAACTCATTTTGAGGCAAATAGAACCACAGCATTACTAAATGATGTACACTTTACCAATGTAATTGTTAATATTTTAGACAATGCTATAAAATATTCGCCAGATGTGCCCGTTATAGATATATACACAGAGAACATCAAAGATTTTATACTAATTAAAGTAAAAGATCAAGGCACAGGAATGAGCAAAGTAGCTCAAAAAAGAATTTTTGAAAAGTTTTATCGCGAACATACAGGCGATATTCACAACGTAAAAGGACACGGATTAGGTCTAGCTTACGTAAAACGAATTGTAGAAGACCACAATGGTCAAGTTTTTGTTGAAAGCGAAAAAGGAAAAGGAAGTACATTTATTATAAAAGTCCCATTGATAAATTAAAAAATTATGGAAAAAGAAAATAAAAAAATATTATTAGTTGAAGACGATCAAAACTTTGGAGCCATTCTGAAAGATTATTTAATGTTAAATGATTTTGATGTTGTATTGGCAAAAAATGGGATGGAAGGATTTGAAAAGTTTAAAAAAGACACTTACGATTTGTGCATTCTTGACGTAATGATGCCTTACAAAGATGGATATACTTTAGCTAAAGAAATCCGTGAGAAAAATAAAGAAGTGCCTATCGTGTTCCTAACGGCTAAAACCATGAAAGAAGACGTATTGAAAGGATACAAAGTAGGAGCAGACGATTATCTTAACAAACCATTTGATTCTGAAGTGTTGTTGATGAAAATCAAAGCTATCATGCAAAGAAAATCATCTGAAACTAAAGCTGAAAATGTTCAGTTTGAGTTCCAAATTGGTAAATTTCACTTGAATTCTAAGTTGCGTTTCTTGAATTTCCCAGGTAACGAACCAATAAAATTGTCACCAAAAGAAAACGAATTGCTAAAAATGTTAGCACTTTATGTTGAAGATTTAATGCCAAGAGAATTAGCATTAACGAAAATTTGGAGAGACGATAACTACTTCACATCAAGAAGTATGGACGTTTACATTGCTAAACTAAGAAAATATCTAAAAGAAGATCCAAATGTAGAAATTTTAAACATTCACGGTGAAGGATTTAGATTAGTCGTAAAAAAATAAACAGAAAGCTCCAAGAAATTGGGGCTTTTTTATTTCAATTCAAGTTCCAATCCAAAACAAACCTTCCCATCTTTACTTACAGTAAAAATGTTCTTATTCTTACCAACTGTAATTATTTCATTCAACGAAACTTCTTTTAAATAATTCATTTCAAAAGCAGTTAGTTCTTGTTTCAATAGCTTTTTAGAATCTACACAATCCAGACACCATTCTAAATATTTCACACTATTGGCATGATTAACAATATCTAAATCAGATAGTATAACAGTTCGTTCTGCAACTATTTCAAATTCTTGCTGAAGAACTATTTTTGCATAACTTTTTTCAGTCGCACCTTCTTTAGGATATTTTTCAAAATGCTCGTGAGGCAACGCCAAAGCTTCCGGACGACGAGTTTTTGTATTAAAAACAGCCCAAAAGGTTTCGCATCCCACAATCTTTTC
Source organism: Flavobacteriaceae bacterium (assembly GCA_947457105.1). Taxonomy (GTDB): domain Bacteria; phylum Bacteroidota; class Bacteroidia; order Flavobacteriales; family Flavobacteriaceae; genus Flavobacterium. Next base: position 22,077 of record CANGUP010000005.1, on the reverse strand, counting down.
ATCATCAAGATATAATTCCAAACAACGTGTAGAACGCGAATTTTCTAAAGATTTTATCCAAGTTTTAACTGTTACTTTATCTTTCCATTTAGGCAAACGCTTAATCTCAACTCGCATTTTACTCAAAACCCAAGCTTGATGAAATTCTTGCATATCGCTAAAACTGATTCCACCAACTTCCGAATGTGTTGCTGCAGTCAACTGAAATAAATTACACAATTCAGTATATTTCAAATAGCCATTAGGATAACATTGTAGAAAATTGATTTCCCAGTTTTTGGTTAGAATAGAAGTGAAGTTTGGTGAAATTGGCATTTTAATTTTAAAAGAATTTACATCCCAAAGATAAACTTAAACAATTACTTGAGTTAAAATAATTTTCAAATTCTTGTGATGTATTTGTAGTTAAAAAATAATGACTTAAAGCAAAGTTTGAATAAACTTGAATAGATTTATTTAATCTATAATTTAAGCAAACTCCTATTCCTAAATCATTACCATTTTGAATGCCATAATTTTTACTTCCATATTTTTGTTTGATAAACAATTGTCCATAAAAAATAGTTGGTTCTAGTGTAATTTTTGCATTAATTGGAATTTGGTATGATAGATTGGAATTGTAAACCGTAATGTTTGATTTATCAATAAATCCACCAATGGAGTAATCTACTACTTGAAGTGTATTCTTTTCAAATGAAATACCAAGTTTGAATTTTTTGTATTCTAAAAAATTCCAATTAAAAGCAAAACCAATAGTATGATTTTCATGACCTTTTGCTAAATAATTATCTCCAAAATAATAATTAGATTTTAATTCTAATCCAAAATTACCTTTAAATTTAACTTTGTTGTTTTGTTCTGTTTGTCCAAAACCAAGTTGAAAAACTAAGATTATAAGTAAACCTATTCTTTTCATAATTAGTAGTTTAATGTATAGTTTACTTGATTTGAATTATCAATACTAATGTCTTGTTGAAGTGTAGAAGTAGTTTGATTTAAATTATTAAATACGGTATATTTTATTGTAATAGTTTGATTTTTAACAACATTTAGATAGGTTGCAAAGTTTTGATAATCGTTTTCCAAAGGATTAATAAACTCAATTTCATTTGGAATAATTCCAATATATTCTAGTTTCAATAATTCTATATTTGGATTCACATTATTTAAAGTTACATTTAAGCTTGTTAAAGTAGATTTTAAATATAGTTTAGTAATTGGAAGCTCAATTTGATAATTTGTGAAATTAGAAAAATTCATATTTCTAAATTGTTTACCATTTAGTTGATTATTTTCATCATTTGTTTCAACAACTATTTCTGTGAAATTTTTTGGCTTTGGAATTACCATTACATATTTTCCATAATCATCTGTTGTAGTTTTGCCTATATAATTATTTTCGGAAGGAACATAAAAAACAAAAGGAATTGAAATTGATTCTCTAGAAACATAAAGATTCACTTCTTTATTGGCTAAAGGAACATTATTTTCATTGACAACAGAACCTTTAATTACAAGTTTTGTATTTCCATCATATTGAATTTCGCAGCTTAAAATTAAGGGCATCAATACTAGTAAAAGAATTTTTTTCATAAACATGTTTAACTTAAGATGCGAAATTTATGTAATGGTTGCGTTGGTTTTTAATTAATTTTCAACTAATTTTTCAATATATTTTATTATAACTTTTCTATCAGTCAAATAATCAAACCAAACAGCATCTTCTGTTCGTTTGAACCAAGTTAATTGACGTTTTGAAAAGCGTCTTGTGTTTTTCTTGATTTCTTCGATTGCATTCCCGAGCAGTCGGGAATCTTCACTATTTGAATCAAAATAATGGAACAATTCTCTGTATCCAACTGTTTGTAAAGCATTCAATTCTTTATTTGGAAATAACTTTTCAGCTTCTGCAAGCAAACCTTCGTTAATCATAATATCAACTCTTTGGTTGATTCTTTCATACATTATTGACCTTTCGGCTTCCAATCCGATTATGATTGGAGTGAAGTTTCTTTTGTTTTTTTCTTTATTTAAAAATGATGAATAGGGTTTATTTGTACCAAGACAAACTTCCACAAAGCGCATCATTCGTTGCGGATTTTGCAGTGTTTGTGGATTGGTTTCTGTTATAAAATTGAAATAGTCACTATCTAATAGTTGCAACTGATTTTGAAGATATTCGATTCCTTTTTCTTCATAATTCAATCGAACTTCATCACGAATTTGTGAATCAATTTCAGGAAAACTATCAAATCCTTTCAAAATTGCATCAACATACAAACCAGAACCACCAACCATGATTAGAATGTTGTTTTTCTGAAATAACTTGTCTAATTTGACAATAGCTTCTTTTTCGAAATCTCCAACAGTGTAATTTTCAAAAATTGATTTATTTTGAATAAAATGATGAGTTGCACTTGCCAATTCTTCCTCATTTGGAACAGCAGTACCAATTTTCATTTCCTTAAAAAACTGACGACTATCACACGAAATAATATCACAACCAAAATGCTGAGCCAATGCAATACTCAAGGAAGTTTTTCCTATTGCAGTTGGTCCGATGATAGTTATTAAGTAGTTCATTTGTTTTCTTTGTCATCCTGAGCCTGTCGAAGGACTCTTCTCTGTTTTAAAACTTCATAATTTTTAACACCTTATTTTTTCTCAAATAACTCTGGATAATAGTTCGTGTATCTCGATTATTTTGCATCGGAATAATAATGTTTTTCAAGACTTCAATATTCGTAATTTGATAATTCAAATCATAGAAACAATAGCCTTTGTAAATGCCGTTTTCAATTAGAATAGCACTTCGTTCATCAACTTTTCTACCTCTATCAATGATTATCATATTGTTATTTTCAAACGTCATTTCATTGATAAAATCTTCAACACGTTGGTTATATTCGTCAGGCGATTCTTTTCCTAAACAAGCGCCGTTGCATTCTTTTATTTTGTGTTGGAAACATCCGTTTTGCGTTTCATATAATCCGTTCAATTTCTGACATAAATTATACTTCTCTGTGATTCTAAATAACGCATTTTTTCCTTCTTGAAGTGTTGTAAATGCTGTAATTTCTTTCTTTCTACCATCTGCTTTTTGAAGACGTAAATTCAAATAACCATTGTCGTCTAAAACTTCATACAAAGCATATTGAAAAATACTTTTTCGCTGCGCACGATTGTAAATTGGTTTGTTAATTTTGATTTCTTCACTTTCTTTCAAAAGCGCAATCAATTCACTTCCAGTTTCTTCATAAGTTACAGCAAAAACTTCTAGTTGAATTTTTTTACATTTATTGGTTTTTCCTGTAAAATGTTGATTTACACGTTTTTTAATGTTCTTGCTTTTACCAATATAGACCAAATTACCTTTTTCATTGTGAATGTAATAAATACCTGTTTTGTAGGGTAAACTTTCAACAATATCAAGCAATTTTGGAGTCAAACCACTTTTGATTTCTGCTTTTATCGAACTAATTAAAATCTCTTTTTCAGTATCTTTTGTTAATAATAATTTGAACAATTTGACGGTTGCCAAGGCATCTCCGCTTGCTCTATGTCTATCAGTTACAGGAATTCCCAAAGCACGAACTAATTTTCCCAAACTATACGATTCCATTCCGGGAATAAGTTTTTTAGATAATTCAACTGTACATAGTGTTGGACGGATAAAATCGTAACCCAATCGAGTAAATTCGGTCCTTAAAATACGATAATCAAATGAGGAATTATGCGCTACAACAATACAATCTTGTGTGATTTCAATAATTCTTTTAGCAACTTCATAAAACTTTGGAGCCGAACGCAACATAGCATTATTAATTCCTGTCAACTTAACTACAAACGGCTGAATTTCCTTTTCAGGATTCACCAAACTGATAAATTGATCCACGACTTCGTGACCATCATATTTGTAGATGGCGATTTCGGTAATTCCTTCTTCGTTGAATTGACCTCCAGTGGTTTCTATGTCGAGTATGCAGTACATTTTCAATGGCAATATCAAAAATCAACTACAATGTCAATATCAAAAATCAAACTCAATTATAAAAAGTTTAAATATTGATTTTTGCCATTGCCATTGATATTGAAATTGAATTATTTTTTATTTATTATCATTTTTGAAGCAATTGCTATTAATTCTTCAACTTCCTTTAAAAGCAGAAGGCGTATAGCTTCATCTCCTTCTTTTATGTAGTTTAATATTTTCAAAGAGTTTCGAGATTCTTTTAATTCTTTAACTGCTAAACCGACTTTAAAGATAAAATCCTTATCACTAATTGTACCTTGTGCTTCACCAAAATTTAATGATGAACTTCCTGAAGATCTGATTAATTGATTTTTGTAATATTCATTTTCATAAGATTTATTCAAATTCCTTGTAAAGAAAATACATTCTCCAGCAAATCGAACTAATCTATCTTCAAAATTGAATATTTTTTCACTGAAAACATTGTTTTCTCCCATTTTTATTTTTTTAAATTGATTTTTCAAATTGTAATTGCAATTGATTTTTGATATTGTAATTGCAATTGATTTTTGATATTGTAATTGCAATTGATTTTTGAAATTTATCGTACACCAAAGATACTACTTCCAATTCGAACCATTGTACTTCCGCACTCAATTGCTATTTGATAATCGCCAGACATTCCCATTGAGATAGTGTTCAGTTGGCAGTTTTCTGTTTTCTGTTTACTTACTTTGTCAAAAATTGTTTTTAGGTTTTGGAATTCTTTTTTAATTTGGTCTTTATTTTCAGTAAAAGTTGCCATTCCCATCAAACCAATAATTCTTATGTTTTTCAGGTTTTTGAACTCTTCTGAAGATAGAATCTCTGTTAATTCCTTTTCATCCAATCCAAATTTACTTTCTTCTTCAGCAATAAAAATTTGAAGCAAACAATCAATAACACGATTATTTTTTTGAGCTTCTTTGTTGATTTCGTGTAATAATTTCAAACTATCAACTCCGTGAATTAAATTTACAAATGGAGCAATAAGTTTTACTTTTCTCGATTGCAAATGACCAATAAAATGCCATTGAATATCTTTAGGAAGTGCTTCGTGTTTTTCAACTAATTCTTGGACATAATTTTCTCCAAAAACACGTTGACCAGCATTATAAGCTTCCATCAAATCAGCAACAGGTTTAGTTTTAGAAACCGCTACAAGTGTAACATGATTTGGAAGTTGGGATTTTATTTGGAGAAGATTTTCTTTTATTGCCATTTTTATTTTATTTTATGAAGGAATTCAGATTTAATAAATCAGAGAAATTTTTAAAATTTTATCGATTTCTTAAATCTGTGTTTCTAAAAATCTATCTATTTTCTAAAATCAAAAATCGTTATTCTTCAATCGTTAATCTACAACTCATACACCATCAATCCACTTCTAAACTTCGGTTCAATATAAGTACTTTTTGGAGGCATGATTAAATTGTTATCTGCCAATGCTTTAATTTCAGAAATATCACTTGGGAACAACATGAATCCGACTTCAAATTCGCCTTCATCAACTAATTCTTTTATGGTTAAAATAGATTGCTTTCCGGGAATGTATTCAATTCGTTCGTCGTTTCTTAAATCTTCTATTCCTAAAATGGGTTGCAATACTTTATCGTATAAAATTTGAGCATCGAGATTTTCTAAAATGTTCTCAATTGGGCTTTGTTGTTTATAAAATAAAGCATAAAAACTTCCGTTGAGATACATTCCAAATTCAAATTTACTTTGTGGTTTCCACAATTCTTGTTCTTTGGTTTTGATGATGAAATGTTCTGATAGCTTTAGAATAAATTCTTCTTTCGAATGACCATTCAAATCACGAATAATTCGGTTAAATTCATAGATTTTGACTTGACTTTCCGCAATTAAGAAACTCATAAAATAGTTCAAATTCTCATTTCCTAAATGTTTATCTTCATCATAAAGCATTTCTGCTGAAGCCGAACGGTGATGTCCATCAGCGATATATAATTCTGGAATGTTTTCAAATTGTTTGCTTAACCAATTAATTTCTTCATCGGTTTCGATTTTCCAAAGTTGGTGTTTTTCTTTATTTGTTGTGGAATAATTGTAAATCGGTACACTTTTTTTCTTTTCAAAAATCCAATTATTCAATATTTCATTGTCGGGATAAGTGATTAAAACTGGTTCGGTATTAAAACCCGTTTGATGCAAATAATCTTTGAAATATTCCACACGATATTGCAACGTGTCTTCGTGTTTTTTGATAATATTGTTTTTATAATCATCGATTGAAGTTCCAGCAACAATTCCAGTGAAAGATTGTGTCTTGGTTTTGATTTCGTATAAAAAGAAAACTGGTTTTTCTTCTTCCATAAAAACGCCATCTTCTTTGAAATCTTGGTATTTGTGCGCAACACCTTTAAAACGTTTGTCCAAAGTAATTTTTTGCGAATGCATATACGCAGGATGAATAACGTGTAAAAACGAATATGGATTAAAACTTAACCAAGCAGCAAGTTCCGCCGAACTGTAATCATCATAATTTCTACAAGTTACCAATCCAATTTTATCGGGAGTTGGTCGAACGGCTTTAAAAGGGATAATTTTTGACATCTATCTAAAAAATAACCGTAAAGTTACAAATTTACAGATGCAACATTACGGTTAATTTTAAATTTATGCTTTGTTTAAGACTTGATTTCTTTATTTTTATTAAAATTTGAATTCAAAAGAAAAATTAACGGTATTGATTTCCTCTAATTTTCTTTCAACGCCATTTTTTTTCATTTTAGTAATATCAGACTGCGATTCAAAACCTAATCCAAAGTTCATATTTTTTGCGACACCAAATCGTAGACCAACATTAAATCCTAAACCAGCATTCCAACCTTGATTTTTATTTTTAAATGTTTCATCGATAGTTTGAATTTCTTCTTTTAAAAGTGTATTGGCATAAACTCCAATTCCACCATAAGCTGAAAGCTTACTATCTAATTGGTTTTCAAGAATAAACATGGAATAATTTAAGTTGATTGGAATTCTTAAATACGATTGTTTTAAAGCATAACTTTCTCCACTTGTAACACCGTTTGCATTAAAATCTAATAATCCAACTCCTGTACTTAATGTAGTTCCTGAAGGAAATCTGTAAAAGAAAAGAATATCTCCAGAGTTAACACTTCCATTCAAATCGACCATTCCGTTTTGAATGAGTTTACCAAAACCAATTTTACCATTCATGTTAAAACCTAATTCCGCTTTTTTTGTTGTTGCTTCCTGTGCGCTAACGCTTAGTGCAAATAACAAAAACAATAGTGTAAATTGAACTTTTTTCATTTTTTTTGATTTTAAAGGTTAAATAAAATTTTAAATTGTTTAATAATTTTTAATTCTCTGAACTGATAATAAAGTTTTTAATTTTTGTTACCCAAGTATCTCTATCGTTTTCACCAACATAAAATTTTAACTCTTCATTTTTTGTTTTAACAATAAAAATATTGTGAATAAAGCCCAAGGTATTTTTTGGTTCTACAGTAGTAATTTCATTCAATGGAATTTCAACGAATACTTTTTTTGAATTCAGTTTGTTTGGTTTAAAAGCTATTCTTTTGTTGGTAAGTATAAGTTTGCCTCCAGCTGAAAATGATTTGCTCTTTAATGTTGACCAACTTTCATATACAAGATTTTCATCTTTTTTTATACTTATAATGTTTTTTTTAAGAATTCTTTTAGTTAGGATTTCAACAATTATAGGAAAAAGAATACCCATGAAAAGTCCAAAAAAAGTGGCATGAAAAATAAATAACTTTATATTGAACTTTTCACCCATAAAATATCCAACGACAGCCATGAAAACAGCAAAAAATAATCCTTGCAAGACTGTTTGAATAATCATCAATTTTAAATTCAACTTTACCATGATTTACAGATTTATTTACAATGCAATATTAAAGCTAAGTACAATCTTAAAATTGTAAAATTGAGACAGTCAAAAATTAATCTTCAAAATACCAATAAGTATCTTCCAATCCGAGATGTTGAATTTTTGTCAAAAGTGAATTTGGTGTTTCTTTAGTAATTGATTTAAAATGTTTTATGAAATGTGCTTGGTCATAATACATACTAAAAAGTGCCACTTCGGTAAGGTTTACTGTGTCTTTATTTTCTTGAAAATAATTGAAAGCTTGTCTAAACATCACCATTTTTCTATATTCTTCAACTGACATAGAAGTATGTTTGTTAAAAAGTCGTAGCAATGATTTTCTGTTTATGTTAAGCTTCTCCGATAGTTCTGAAACTTTAATTCCGCCATTAGAAACGATAATTTCACTAATGGCTTTTTTCAGAATTGGTTCATCAAAAGGTTGGATTTTTTTTTCAAAAAAAGCATCAAGAAGTTCCACTTTTTTGTGTATTTCATTTTCTAAAAACACTTGATTCAACACAAGATTAAATTCTTCGCCAAAATGCGGAAAGGCATTTATTTCATACGGAAATACATCTTGTATTGATTTTTTTATAAAATGGTTTATTCCCAATGGATTAAATACAATTCCGATTTTATCAAAAACACCTTCAATACTTACTTTTATGTCTTTATTTTTATTGATGCAATAAAGAGGTTGAATGTTAAATAGGCTTGAAGGTTTAACTATTGATTTACCATCAGATAAAAGGACTTCTGAATTTTTGTAAACCGTCAGCGCATGTTTATAGTTTGGATAAAACAGAATTTTTTTTTGATACTTTTCGTCAAATGATTTGTGGAAATAATAATAGGAAATATGCCTACTGATTTTTTCTGAAGTAGGTTTGGCTGTTATAAAATTATCTTCTGGATGATTGCTTTCTTTCAAGATAAAATGAAAATAAAGTTGGAAATTAAAGTAAAAATCCAACTTTATTGATTTAGTTGGTTTTTACTTTAAAAATTGTTTTGAAACTTTTTCTGCTTTTTTACTTTCGGAATAATCGTAAAAACCTTCACCTGATTTTACGCCGAGTTTTCCAGCCATTACCATGTTTACTAAAAGTGGGCAAGGCGCATATTTTGGATTTTTGAAACCGTCGTACATTACATTTAGAATCGAAAGACAAACGTCTAAACCAATAAAATCAGCTAATTGTAATGGTCCCATTGGATGCGCCATTCCTAATTTCATTACCGTATCAATTTCTTCAACGCCAGCAACGCCATTGTATAAAGTTTCTATTGATTCGTTAATCATAGGCATTAAAATTCTGTTGGCAACGAATCCTGGATAATCGTTCACTTCTGTTGGCGTTTTTCCTAATTTTACAGATAAATCCATGATGATTTTAGTAACTTCATCAGAAGTGTTGTAACCACGAATGATTTCAACCAATTTCATAATCGGCACCGGATTCATAAAGTGCATTCCAATTACACGCTCAGGATGAACCACTTGTGCGGCAATTTGCGTTATGGAAATTGAAGAAGTGTTTGTTGCCAAAATCACATTATGGTCGCAAACTTCACTCAATTGCTTGAAAATATTTAGTTTTAAAGTTACATTTTCTGTGGCAGCTTCTACTACTAAATCGGTTCCAACAACACCATCTTTAATATCAGTATAAGTAATTATGTTTCCGATAGTTTTGTGTTTGTCGTCTTCGGTGATAGTTCCTTTAGAAACCATTCGGTCAAGGTTGGAAGCAATGGTAGCCATTCCTTTTTCTAAAGATTTCTCTGAAATATCGATTAATTTTACGGTAAATCCGCTTTGTGCAAAAGTGTGAGCAATTCCGTTGCCCATCGTTCCTGCGCCTATTACAGCTATTGTTTTCATTATGTTTGTTTAGTTTGTTTTTGTAATAATCATACTTGTATAAGTCCTATTTAATAAATTACTGAAATATAAGTATTCATTGTCATTTATGATTTTAATGATTTCGACTTCTATTTTTTCGCCTAATAAATATTCATATTCTTTATCACTTACTTCAAAATAAGTTAAGTTATATTTATTTGGCGTTAGCCAATCTATTTTGAATTTTATAAAATCTTTCCCTGTTTTTTCTATTTGAAATTCTTCTGTTCTTTCAATTATTGTATTTGGATGAATTGTATTATTGTATTTGTAAACACCTTTTTTAAAGTTTTTACATTTTTCTAATTCGTTACTATCCAAAGTTTCTGTTTGATATTTAATATTCAGAAATGTAAATGTGTAATCATAACAATTGTTATTCATATTACTATCTGGATAATATTCTATTCCCTTTCTATATTCAATTACTTGATTTATTATATTTTCGTTTTTGTATGTTGTTTTATTAGGTACAATATTAACGCTAGATGTTTTACCTTTGTTGTCAATACAAAAATTGACAGTCAAATATTCTACATTTTCAACATCATTCACATAAAAAATGTGATCTATTTGCGACAAACAGCAATTAGAAAAAATAATACAAAAGAATAAAATGAAAAGTCTATTTATCATTTTTATTTAAAATTTCAATTTCTCGCCTAATTTCAGTCAACAATTGTTCTTCTGTTGGAAGATATAATTGGTATTGACTTGCTAATATCGAATTGTTGTTTTCTGGTAATGAATATTTTACTACGGCATCGTTTTTATCGGCACAAAGTAAAATTCCAATCGTTGGTTTTTCGTGAGCTACTTTTTCAACACGATCATAATAGTTCACATACATTTGAAGTTGACCTAAATCTTCATGTGTTAATTTGTGTGTTTTGATTTCAAACAAGACGAAACATTGCAACAATCGATTATAAAAAACCAAATCTATAAAAAAATCATCACCATCTAAATGAATTCGTTTTTGTCTGGCCACAAATGAAAATCCGTTTCCAAGTTCTAAAAGAAAATCTTGAAGGTTGGTGATGATGGCTTGCTCAAAATCTTTTTCGTAGTAAGCACTTTCACGTTTTAATCCTAAAAATTCTAGAATCAAAGGATCTTTTATAATTTCATTCGGATTGGTTGGTATTACTTCATTTCTTGCAATAGCCAAAACACTTTCTTTATCATTACTCAATAATAATCGTTCAAATAGTTGACTGTTTATTTGTCGTTCCATTTGACGAACTGACCAATTATTTTTTACTGTTTCCGCAATATAATATTCTCTTTTGTCTTCATTATCAATACTTAAAAGCAATCTGTAATGTGTCCAACTCAATTGTGAACGCAGTGAGTTCACAATTGGAAATGTTCGGTAAAATTGTCTGTACCAATGTAAATTTCTATAGGAAAATCCACTTCCAAATTCAGGTTGTAGTTGCTCCGATAAATATTTTATTAAATAATTACCATAATCAGCTCGGTCTTTTCCTTGTTGTTCTTCGTTGAAAATTCTTTCGCCAATATGCCAATACATAACCGTTCGGTGATGATCAACCGAACGAATAGCACCTTCTTTTGCTTTTGCAATTAAAGATTTTATTTCATGTATTAAGTTTTGGGAAAGGTTCATTTATTACTGTTTAAAAGTTTCAAGTTTCAGGTTTCAAATTGCTATAAGAACTTGAATCCTGAAAATTGAAACCAGTTTTTATTTTTCGTTCATAGAATCAATAATCATATAAGCAACTCTCAAAGCTTCAGTACCATCTTCTAAAGTTACTATTGGAGTTGTATTATTTACAATGGCATCGGCAAAAGTTTCCAATTCATCCAAAATGGCGTTGTTTGGAGAAACTTCTGGATTGGCGAAATAAATTTGTTTCTTTTCGCCTTCTGCATTTTGTAAAATCATATCAAAATCACCTGGAACTTCTGGTGCGTCTTTCATTTTTACAACTTCACAAATTTTATCTAAATAATCGACAGAGATGTAAGCGTCTTTTTGAAAGAAACGAGATTTACGCATGTTCTTCATCGAAATTCTGCTCGAAGTAATGTTGGCAACACAACCGTTTTCAAACTCAATTCGAGCATTAGCAATATCTGGCGACTGACTCAAAACTGAAACTCCACTGGCGTGAACAGCTTTAACTTTTGATTTTACAACACTCAAAATAGCGTCGATATCATGAATCATTAAATCTAAAACTACTGGAACATCAGTACCACGAGGATTGAATTCTGCCAAACGATGCGTTTCAATAAACATTGGGCTTTCAATCATATCTTTTACAGCTATAAACGCAGGATTGAATCGTTCCACATGTCCAACTTGACCTTTTACATTATATTCTTTGGCTAGAGCAATGATTTCTTCTGCTTCTGTAACAGTTGTTGCAATTGGTTTTTCTATAAAAACATGTTTGCCACTTTTGATGGAAACTTTTGCGCACTTGTAGTGAGAAAGAGTAGGAGTGACAATATCTATTACATCAACAGCGTGAATTAATTTGGCAATGGTATCGAAACGTTTATAACCAAACTCAGCAGCTATTTTATCTGCATATTCAGCATTTTCATCATAAAAACCTACTAATTCGTATTTTTCAGATTGATTCAACAATCGTAAGTGTATTTTTCCGAGGTGACCAGCACCTAAAACGCCAACTTTAAGCATAAAATAAAATTTTATCAAAAATAGTAATTAATTGATAATTGGTAATTGATAATTGATAATTTGTTTTCTATTTTTACAAAATAAATACTTGCCCAAATTGAAAGATACAAACAAACATCAAGGACTTAGAAATCAATTAGCTAAACAGCTTGAAGAAAAAGGAATTACCGATAAAAACGTTTTGGAAGCCATTAAAAAGATTCCAAGACATTTGTTTTTGAATTCAAGTTTTGAAGATTTTGCTTACCAAGATAAAGCATTTCCAATTGCTGCCGGACAAACTATTTCACAACCTTATACAGTAGCTTTTCAAAGTCAACTATTAGACGTTAAAAAAGATGATAAAATTTTAGAAATTGGAACTGGTAGTGGATATCAAACAGCAGTTTTGTGTTTGCTGGGAGCCAAAGTATATTCAGTTGAAAGACAAAATGAATTATTTAAAACTACATCACTTTTATTACCAAAACTCGGAATTCGTCCAAAACATTTATCGTTTGGAGATGGTTATAAAGGATTACCTAATCACGCTCCATTTGATAGTATTATTGTCACTGCTGGTGCTCCAATTATTCCAAAGCCACTTATGGCGCAATTAAAAATTGGAGGTAAACTTGTAATTCCAGTTGGAGAAAAAGAGCAAATCATGACTATGTTAATTCGTAAAAATGAAACCCAATTTGAAAAACACGAAGTTGGCGATTTTAAATTTGTGCCACTATTAGAGAATAAAAACTAATGAAGAAATCCATTCCATAAATAACGGAATGGATTTTTTATTTACTAATGATGCTTAAATATCTCTCTAAACACTCTTTTTCTACTTGAGCTATGAAAAGTAAAAAATCTTCTTTGTTATTTGAAGTTTGTGCTGTTTCAAGCGTTTTATAATAATTCATTCTAGTTTCGTAATCTCCTTTTATATTGGCAATCACGTATCCGTTTTGTAAAAGAATTAGATTCATTATCAAACGAGAAGTTCTGCCATTTCCATCTATAAATGGATGAATTGTTACTAGTCTTTCATGCATTTCTGCTGCTAAAACAACAGGGTGCGTCTTGCTCTTGTTTTCTTCATACCAAATGAAATAGTCTTCCATTTCTTTTGCAACTATAAAAGGTTGTGGAGGCATATGACTACTTCCTTTTATCATGACTTGAACACGACGATAGCGACCTGCATCTTCAGGAATAATCCCTCTTAAAATTAAATTATGAACAGAAAGTAATTCTCTTTCATTTAATGGAAAATTTCGTTCCATTAATTGTTTAATGTAGGCTATAGCTTCAACGTGATTAATTGCCTCTAAATGTTCACGCATACTTTTTCCAGAAATAGTCAATCCTTCATTGATAACCAAATCGGTTTCACGTAATGTAAGTGTGTTTCCTTCTATTCGGTTACTTTCAAAAGTGTATTCTAATTCTAATGCTTGTGCTATTCTGAAACTATCAAATTGACGAAATTGGTTTAATTTTATTTTTAGTGCATCAATTTCGTCTAATATATTTTGTAAATTTATTGAAATCGATTTTCTAACGAAACTTACGTTATATTTTATTTGTTCTTCGGCAAGTATCATTGCTTTCAAAGCTAATTCATCTGAACCTATTTCATAAAGAATACGCTCTTTTAACCATTCAACCATTAAGTTTTCGTAATCTAGATCTAAAACTTGTGCTAACTTGGCAACTTGTTCTTTAGTAGGCTTTCTAGAGCCACTTTCAAACTTACTAATCAACGCTTGATCAATACCTAAAAGTTGAGCCAACTCTCTAGTTTTTATTCCTTTTTCTTCTCTTGCATTTTTTAATAAAGTTCTCATTTAAATAAAAATGTTTTATTTTGTCTTGACAAATTTAGTCATTTTTTATGATAAAAAAAACTAAAACAACTTTTTTAAAAAATTTAAAATGATTTTTTAATTCTGTCGATATCACGTTTGGTATCTTGTTCTTTTAAAGATTCACGTTTGTCGTAGGTTTTCTTACCTCTACAAAGACCAATTTCTAGTTTTGCTAATCCTTTTTCGTTAGTAAATAAACGCAATGGAATTATGGTTAAACCTTTAGTATCAACACTTTTTTCTAATGATTTAAGCTCTCTTCTATTAAGTAGTAGTTTTCTTTCGCTTCTAGCCTTATGATTAAACTGATTGCCAAAAGAATATTCCTCAATTGATGTATTGATAGCAAAAAGTTCGCTGTTATCATTAAACTCACAAAAACTTTCAGTGATGTTGGCTTTTCCTAATCTAATAGATTTGATTTCGGTTCCTGTCAATACAATTCCAGCCGAATAAGTTTCGATTATCTCGTAATCAAATTTGGCTCTTTTATTAAGTATGTTAGCTGTTTTTATCATTCTGAGGCAAATGTACTAACTAAATAATGAAAAATAAAAGTAAAATTATTTAGTATCAAAAAAAAATTCAAACTATGATTTATATCAGTTTTTTTAATAAAACTTGACAATAAATTTGTACTACATTAATAACAAAATAAATTTTTTTTTAGAAGAACAATAGTATTATTTGTTTAATTGCAAATCCATTCGATTTAAATCCTAGAAACAGAAGTGTAAGTGGATTAAGAGCTGGTGTTAAATTTTTATTCTAATAGATTATATTTAGAGCTATTTGTTAGTTCTGATTTAGTTGGACGTAAAGGCATCATTTTTTAATGATGACTTTTTTATGTGTATATTTGGCAAATGGAAAACAGCAAATCAAAAGACCCACTACATGGTATAACTTTACAAAAAATAGTAGAACAACTAGTAGATTTTTATGGATTTGATACGTTGGCAGAATTGATTAAAATTAAATGTTTTTCAGATAATCCAAGTATAAAATCTAGTCTTACCTTTCTAAGAAAAACAGATTGGGCAAGAAAGAAAGTTGAGGGACTTTACATTAGAACTTTACCCAAATTAAAAACCCTTTAAAAATTAATTTAAAGGGTATCTTTGATATTAGTTTTCGGCAATTCCTCGCCATTGTTTAATTTTTCTTGAAAAGAATAACATCATTAAGAAAATAAATAAAACATTAAACCATAGTAATTCATAGGCATAATCTTTTAAAAATGAAATGAATGGAAACTTGTCATTTCGCAAACCTATATCAATAATTTCATAATAATTTGTAGTGCTCTTAGCCAATTCTAAAACGATTGCATAAACTATAGGACCAAATGATGGTAACAACCAAATTGTTGCATTTAAGGTAATTCCAGAAATTCCTTTTCCTTTTTTTCTATGTATTACTAGAATTAAATAAACAAAAAGAATAATGGTAAGTAATAACAACGCTGCCAAATAAAAATATTCAGAGGATATAATCGCAGTCAAGATTCCTATTAAAATATTTACAACTCCAAGGGTCACAATAGCAATTAAAAAATTTCTTCCAGAGGTTACCCTAAATGAAAATAATACTAGTGAAAAACCAATAGCTATGTATAATAACAATAAAATTGTATCAATACTTACACTCGGTTTTGTCCAACTATTAGAAATTGTTTCATAAGAATGTTTTAAAGAATTTTCAGGTACATAATATTTATTATATAAGTAATAGGTGTCTTTAACTTTCTTTACATATTGCTCTGAGGTATCTATTTGATTCCTTCTTATTTCATTTTCATAATCATAGGATACTTCAAATTCTTCTGCTCCAATGTTTTTATATTTCTCAAATTTTGGATAATCATAAACTAATTCGGTCCATTTTTCTTCATCAATATTTGCTTTCAATTTATGTTCTTTAACAATAGCTAAGTAATTTTTGAATAAAGATTTTACCGAATCTTTTTTGTTGTAAAACAACCAATCTTTTATCTTAATTTTTCGCAAAGAATCTTCATTATATCCAAAGAAACTATAGGAATTAATGTTTTTATCTAACAATGAAAAATTTGAATATTTTCTTCCTCTATAGAAAAAATGGTCTTTAATTGTGGCTGAATCAACAACTGCTGGCGCTGAATCAGCATAAGGAACCGCCTCAACCATCGCATCACTTTCATAATTATCGCCATTGTAATGATAACTATAAGAACCAGATACAAAAAAGGAACCTTGACTCAAAATTTCACATCTTTTCTTGGCTTCACTTTCAGTGTAATAGCTTCTCACTTTTAAATCTTTACCATACATGTAGGCCATTATTAGTGAACTATTAAGAAAACAAACGACTAGAATTAGCAGCCATTCCTTAAACAACGAAAAGTTATTCTTAGGATAATACGATTTTAAAGCATTGTTTTTTAAATAATAAACCAGCCAAACTATTGCTATTAATATAGAAATCATCACACTAAAGAAAATAATAATATCATCATTATCATTTCTAGAATAATCATTGTCGGTTTCTGTAAAATCAATAGCGCCATTTAAATAACCCAAAAGGATAAAAATGATATTGAATAAAATAAGAAACGCACTCACAGGAACAATTTTTAAATTCCAAAGTAAGGGATGATTTATTAGGAGGTATTTTTGAATATTTTTAAACATAATTTCTAGATTTAGGATACAAAAAAGCGACGTGTTGAGTTGGAAATATTTCTAAAATATTGCACCGGAATTTTTTCTGAAACAAGCAGATTCATTAAGTCATAAACAGTAACACTTTCTTTGAAACTTACAATATAAGTACCACCATTAAATTGTAGTGAAACCAAGTTTAATTTTCCAAAAGTTTCTCCCAATTGGCTTTGTGACCATTCGCTTTCAAACTCAATAACCAAATAATTCTCAATCGGAATTTCATTTTCTGAAACACATTTTTCGTGAAGATTTTTCTGTTTTCCATGCTTTAAGAAAATCACTTGATCAGAAGTTTTTTCAACCTCATATAATTGTTGTGAACTCAATACGATTCCAATAGGTCGGAAAGGCGATTTTGCAATGGCTTTAAAATCTTCAAGTACAGTTTGTTGTGCTAAGATGTCTAAATTTGCCAATGGCTCATCAATCAATAATATTTTTGGTTTTCTTAAAAGCATTCGTGCCAATTCAAAACGCATTTTGTATCCAGAAGACAAACTCTTCCAACTGTGATTTCTGAATTTTCGCAATCCTAACCGAGCGATGATTAATTCTATAATCAATTCATTTTCTTCAGGTTTGTAACCATAACTTGAGGCCGTGAATTGTAAGTTCTCAAACATAGAGCCATACCAAGTATCAGTCCTTTGCGGAATGTAAACCAATCTTGTTCTCAAATCATAATGGTCATCATATTTAAAATGATAGTTTATGGTTCCTCCAGTTGCATAAAGTTCACCACACAAACAACGCAAAAGTGTTGTCTTACCATTTCCATTTTCACCAACCAAACCAAGAATTTCTCCTTGACGCAATTCCATTTCTATTGGACCTAATCCAAAACTCGAACTACCATAACTTTTTTCTAAACCACTTGTAGAAACTAAAACCTGCTTTTCTGCAAGTGGTTTATTTATAAGTGTAGCATGTAAATCTGAAAGAACAGCTTGGTACTTTTCTTTTTTGCCGTCAACATTATTTTCATTTTGGTCTAGCCAAATTAAAAAATCATTTGTTTTTTTGTAATGATTTAAATCCTCAGTATCTAAGGTTAAATCAATAATTCTTTTGGTAAGAATTGAAAAGTCTTCAAACTTGAGAAAGTTTAATAACTCTTGGTATTGTTTTTCAAATTCGTTCATGTAAAGTATTGGTTGATTATTTTTTAAAATTTCTTTTCAGTATAGAATAGATAACTGTGTCCCAAAATTTACCATCATAATATTCATTTTCTAATATGTGAGCTTCTTTTACAAAGCCATTTTTTTGGAGAACGCGTTCTGATGCAATATTGTCAGGATCAATAACAGCTTCAATAGAATGCATATTCATATCCTCGAATCCATATTCTAAAACAGCTTTTATAGCTTCTGTAACGATTCCTTGACCTTTATATTGTGGTAAAATCATATAACCTATTTCACAACGATGATTTTCGGGTTGAATTCTATAATGACCAATAATTCCTATAAGTTTTGGATTTCCTCTTACAGTTATAGCCCAATTAATTCCTTCATTTTTTTCAATCTTTTCATCAATCATCTTAAAATGATTTAAAGCATCTTCTTCAGTTTTAACCAATGGACGCGGAATGAACTTCATCGTTTCAGGATTACCTCTAAGTTCTAGTATTTCATTTAGGTCATCTTTTGAAACTCGTCTTAATAACAAACGCTCTGTTTCAAGATTTTTAAATGGATGAAAGTTGATTTCAATCATAAACAAATTATTATTTTGTGAAATTAAACATAAAACTAAAATTAGTGTAACATTTTTTTATTTATTTGCTCTAATAAATAAATACTCAATTTATGAAATCGCCATAAACAAGAGTTTGCGAATGCAAAAACCAATGAAAATAGCGATACATATGCACCAAAAAAACAAATAATATTTACATATGAAACACTTTCTTATCAAAGCATTGGCTCTTGGAACTTTAGTTTTAAGTTTTTCAACTGCAACAGCACAGCAGACGCCTGCTAGTTCAAACTACAATTACAATGAAGCATTTGGTAACAATTTCTATACCAAAGATGCAACTGAAACGCGTTCGGCAAGTGGGCAACCTGGTCCGAAGTATTGGCAAAACAGAGCCGATTATTCAATTACAGCTTCTTTAGATGAGAAAACTAATGAAATTATAGGTTCAGAAGTTTTGACTTACACCAATAATAGTCCAGATAAATTGAGTTTTTTATGGTTGAATTTAGACCAAAATTTATTCAAAAAAAATTCTAGAGGAAACGCTATTATTCCTTTGAAAGGAAGTAGAAATGGAGCGAAAGGACAAGATTTTGATGGTGGATTCAGAATTAATTCAATAAAAGTAATTACAACAGTTGCAGGAAAAGTTTCAGAAAAAGAAGCAAAGTATATTATCACAGACACAAGAATGCAGGTAGATTTGCCTCAGAGCTTAAATGCAAATGGTGCTTCTGTAAAACTTAAAATTGACTTTGCATTTGTATCGCCAGAATATGGATCGGATAGAATGGGAGTTTTAGAAACTAAAAATGGAAAAATATTTACCATGGCGCAATGGTATCCAAGAATGTGTGTATATGATGATGTTCGTGGCTGGAATACAAGACCTTATTTAGGAGCAGGTGAGTTTTATTTAGAATATGGTGATTTTGATGTAACCATTACAGCTCCTGCATCGCATATTGTTGTTGGTTCTGGTGAATTGTTAAACCAAAATGAAGTTTACACAGCTGAACAACAGAAACGTTGGATTGCAGCAAAAGCAAGCGATAAAACAGTTATGATTAGAACTGCAGATGAGGTAACTAATGCGTCATCAAGACCTGCAGGAAAAACAACTCTGACTTGGAAATTTAATATTAAAAATTCACGTGATTTTTCTTGGGCTTCGTCACCAGCTTTTATAGTTGATGCTGCTAAAATCAATCTTCCAAGTGGGAAAAAATCATTGGCTATTTCTGCTTATCCAGTAGAAAGTAATGGAAATAACGGATGGGAACGTTCAACAGAATATACAAAAGCATCGATTGAAAATTATTCTAAAAGATGGTTAGAATATCCTTATCCAGCAGCAACTAATGTAGCTGGAAACGAAGGTGGAATGGAGTATCCTGGAATTGTTTTCTGTAGCTGGGAATCAAGAGGTGCTGATTTATGGGGAGTTACTGATCATGAGTTTGGACATATTTGGTTTCCAATGATTGTAGGTTCTAATGAGCGTTTATTTGCCTGGATGGACGAAGGATTTAATACGTTTATCAATGGTTTAAGTTCTCAAGATTTTAACAACGGCGAATACAAACAACCTGTGACTGATATGCACCAAGCGGCATTTGTATTGAGCAATCCAGAAATGGAACCTGTAATTGCAGCACCAGATAATTTGAAAGAAGCCAACTTAGGAATTTTAGCTTACTACAAACCAGGTTCTGGATTAGAAATGTTGAGAAATTCTGTAGTAGGACCAGAGCGTTTTGACAAAGCTTTTAGAGTTTATATTGAGCGTTGGGCATACAAACATCCACAACCAGATGATTTCTTTAGAACTTTTGAAAATGTTACTGGTGAAGATTTAGGATGGTTTTGGAGAGGTTGGATTATGAACAATTGGCCTTTAGACCAAGCTATTACTAAAGTTAAGTATGTTAAAGGTGATGCTAAAAATGGCGCTACAATAACCATTCAAAACCTTGAAAAAATGCCGATGCCTGTTATAGTAGAGATGAAAACTAAATCGGGTAAAACATCAAGAAAAACATTACCTGTAGAAATTTGGCAACGCAATAACACATGGACTTTTAATGTAGATACTAACGAAGAATTAGAATCAATAACTTTAGATCCAGATAAATCATTTCCTGATGTGAATGAAGAAAATAACGTTTGGACAGATGCTAAAAATGGAGTAGAGAAGAGCAAAGGTCTTGATGCTTACGTTGGGGAATATTCAAGTACTAAAATTCCTTTAAAGATTAGCTTTACTGAAGAAGATGATAGTTTGGTAATCAACTCACCAGGACAACCATCAACTCCTCTTGATGATAAAGGAAATGGTAAGTTTACTTTAGAACAAGCAGGTTTAACAGTTCAATTCAACAATACTAAGGATGGTTTTACACTTTCAATAAGCGGACAAACCTTTGAATTTACTATGGATAAAAAATAATTAAATATTAAAATATAAAAAAAGGTACGTTTTAAAATTACGTACCTTTTTTTGTTTCTTTTATTTGTTTTTCTTGGTGATTAAAGCACTTATCAATGAAAAAATAATTCCAATTGGTAGAATCTCAAAATAGGTCATAACAATTACAAATAAAGGATTTTTATAAGATTCTTTCATTTGATTTAACTCATCAACTTTTGCTTGTAAATCTGCTGCATTTAAACCACTTGATTCTATTTTTTTAATTTCTGATGCTGAAACTTTTTCCATGTAGTCAGGGTAAAAATTATGTAATTCTACAAGCCATACTAAAACATAAATACTAGAAATAATTAAAGCAATTAAAAAACCAATGGTAAAGGCCTTTCCAAATGTTATTGTTCCATTGTTTACAGCATCACGATATTGCTTCATTCCTACGAATGCGAAGGCAAAACCTATGAACATTCCTGTAAATCCCAAAATATAACTTAAAGTGGCATCCTCAAGATTTTTAGAATGAAAATAGACGCTCATTCCAGAAAATACGGCTATAATCAGTCCTCCAATCAATCCGTTTTTTAAAATAATGTTTTTCATATATGTAAAATTTAATTTTTTAGCGGTCATATATGGTATCGCCTTTTTATTTATAGGTGTTTGCTTACGCAAATTGTTGTTAATGGCGATTTCATAAAATAGTTTTTTTGGTTAGTTAATCAAAGATACAAAAATTATTTTTTTGTTTTTCTAAATCAATCTTGGTAAAATTTAATGCCATTCATTCCCACAGGACATAGTTTTCCGTCTTTTTTTAAGTAATATAAATTAAAAGAATGGTATTCTCTATCGTTGGAAGTTATATATTTATAGTTTTCAAAACTATCGTATATCGGTTCAACAATT
>CANGUP010000004.1 GCA_947457105.1 Flavobacteriaceae bacterium | reverse complement strand
AACTCGATTGTTGTTTCTGGTGTGACTTTAGCAAGTGCAGGGACAGGATCAACAGTTACCGCAACTCAAACATCTGGTGATCCATTGACAGCTGGAATAAGCGCTGCATTTAATGTGGTTGCAGGTGCCGATCATTTAACTTTTATTGGAGTACCAGCAACAGGAAATGTTAGCACTAACTTAACTTCATTCACAGTTGAAGCAAGAAGACCAGATAACTCAGTAGATACAGGGTATACAGCTAACGTAACTATCGCTAAAGCATCAGGACCAGGAAACTTAGGAGGAACTGTAACTGTAGCAGCTGTTGCAGGTGTAGCTACTTTTAATGCTGCACAATTTGATGCAGTTGGTTCTTATACTTTAACAACAACTTCTGGAGTTTTAACACCAGATACAAGTGGAACAATTGTTGTGACTTTAGCGCCGGTAAGTATTTTTGCTAATCCAATTACTGGTTCATCTCCGGGTAATACGAGTCCATATACAACAGGACAAACTTTTGATACAAATATTACTGTAAGTGGCGTGATTAGGGGTTCAGGAATTTCAGGGGCAACAGGAAATGATAGATATACAAATACAAACTGGACATTATCTACCTCAATTGATGCTAATGATTATATAGAATTATCATTAACTCCAAACTTAGGATATAGTATTAACTTTGAAGATTTTAATTTTACAAATCAAAGATCTGGTTCTGGTCCATCAAACTTTTCGGTACGTTCAAGTTTAGATGGTTTTTCGACTGATTTAGGGGTTTATTCTAACACAGCTACTAATATCTCAAATAATGAAACTCTTTCATTATCTGGCGTTGCATTTAATGATATTTCATCAACTATTACTTTTAGAATATATGGTTATAATGCAACTAATACAGGAGGAACAGGAAGTTTGAATGATTTTAATTTTAGAGGAAATGTAACATGTGTTGAACCAGTTGCTTACTCCGTTACTGGTGGTGGAAATGGATGTGCGACTACAGGTGTTGCGGTTGGTTTGGCTAATTCGCAAGTTGGTGTTAGTTATCAGTTAAAAATTGGAGGTACTAATACTGGTTCTCCAGTTACAGGAACAGGTAGCGCAATATCTTTTGGAAATCAATTAGTAGCTGGTACTTATACAGTAGAGGCTTCTAATACTAATGGAACATGTAATTTAACACTGGCTATGACAGGTAGTGTTGTAGTAACTTTAGTTCCGGCGTCAGTTGCAGGAACTGTCTCAGCAGATCAAACAATTTGTGAAAACACACAGCCAACTGATATTTCATTAATAGGAAATACAGGAACAATTAAATGGCAATCTTCACCAGATAATATAACTTTTACAGATATTTCTGGAGAAACTGCGGCAACTTTAGCTGGAGCAACAATAGGAAATTTAACAACTACAACTTATTTTAGAGCTGTAGTCACTAGTGGTGCATGTGCATCGGCTACTTCTGCAGTTGTTACCATTACCGTAACTCCGAGTGTTGCGGCTAGTGTAAGTATTGCGGCTGTTCCTTCTGGAGCAATTTGCTCAGGAACTAGTGTAACATTTACAGCAACTCCAACTAATGGAGGAACAACACCAACTTATCAGTGGCGTGTAAATGGAAGTGATATTTCTGGTGAAACTGCTTCGACTTTTACAACGTCAACTTTAGCAAATGGGAATGTAGTAACAGTAGTTATGACTTCAAATGCTAATTGTGTAGCTGGTTCGCCAGTAACTTCAGCAGGTATCACTATGCAAGTGTCGAATCTAGTAGGATATGCTAATCTTCAATTTCCTCCTTCGGGAACGATTTGTCAAGGTGGTACTTATACGGTTTATGGACAAGTTTTTCAAGCAGGTGTAACACCGGGTGCAGGAGCAGGTTCAGGAATTACAGTTGAGTTTGGATACGATACTGCTAATACCAATCCAGCTACTTGGACAAACTGGTTTACTACAGGTTATGGTTCTGATGTGGGTAATAACGACGAATATGTTTATAATTTCACACCTTCTTTGAATGGTGTTTACTATTATACTTTTAGATATAAATCAGGTGCTTGTGATTGGCAATATGGTGGTTACAGTGGTTCAGGAGGAGGTTTCTGGAACGGAACTACTAATGTAAACGGTGTTTTAACAGTTAACACAAATGCTGCTCATACAATTAGTTTAACTAGTGGATTAGGTACTAATGTACAATCGTTCTGTCAAAATACAGTACTTCCAACAGCTATAACCTATGCTGTGGGTGGTGGTGCTACTGGAGCTGGGGTTACAGGATTGCCAGCAGGAATGTCTGGTACCTTAAATACTGGTGTATTTACTATCAGCGGCATACCTTCAGCAGGCGGTGTGTTTAATTATACTGTTACTACAACAGGTAATGGATGTGCTACGGTTGTTACTCAAACAGGTATTTTAACGATTTCTAGTGCTATTGATTACACTAATTTACAATTTCCAGGTTCACAAACGGTTTGCGAAGGAGCTAGTTTTACGGCTTATGGACAAGTTTTTGAGTCTGGGGTAACTAATGGTGCTGGACAAGGTGCCGGAATTACGGTTGAATTTGGTTATAGTGGCACAAATTCAAATCCTTCAACTTGGAGCAACTGGTTTACAGCTTCTCATAATCCTGCTGTTACAGGAAATAACGACGAATATTTATATACACTTTCTCCACCTTCATCTGGAACTTTTTATTATGCGTTCCGTTACAAGCAAGGTACTTGCGATTGGCAGTATGGAGGTTATAATGCTGGTGGTGGAGGTTTCTGGAATGGAACAACAAATAATAGTGGTGTTTTAACAGTTAACCCATTGGCTACGGCAAGTATTTCATCAAATAATGGTCCAATATGTTCGGGAGTTGATGCAACTTTTACCTTAACAGGTACTTCAGGAGCTGTGGTTACTTATAACTTAAATGGAGGAGCAAATTCTACAGTTACTTTAACAAGCGGAACGGCTACCGTTACTGTAACAGGAGCTACTACTAACCAAACATTAAATTTAGTTTCTATAACTAATGGAGTTTGTCCAGATACAATAACTGGTTCTTCTACGGTAACGGTAAATCTAAATACTACTGCAGGAAGTGTAACTACTTCTATTTGTTCTGGTCAAAGCTATTTTTGGCCAGCCAATGGACAAGTCTATACTACTGCCCAATCAGGAACTATTTTTGAAACGGGCTGTAATACGGCTACTTTAAACTTGACAATTAATACAGCACCAACAATTAGTTGCCCTGCTAATGTATCTGTCAATACTGCTTTTGGGGAATGCAGTGCAATAGTAAATTTTGTTGCAGCTACTGTAACAGGTTCACCTGCTCCAACAGTTATCTATTCTCAAAACTCAGGAACAAGTTTTCCTGTTGGAACAACAACAGTTACCGCTACAGCTACTAATTCATGTGGTAGTACTTCATGTACTTTTACCGTAACGGTTAACGATATCCAGAATCCAACGGTATCTTCCACATTTAATGGTGCGCAGGTGAATGTTTACAATAACCTCGCACCCGGCGGAGGAACTGCCGCTAGTGATAAGTCCTTTGCCAACATCTCTCGTTGGGCTCAGCAATTTACTGCCAACGCCAACGGGTCTGTGTCGAACATCAAGCTTAACCTCTACAGATCGAATGCTTCAACTGGAGGGAGCACTACATTCGATGTGCAGTTGTGGAGTGGTAGCGGAGCTATTCCTACGGCACTTCTTGCTTCCTTGAAGACAGTTAACTGGTCTGATTTCCCAATTAATAGTGCAGCAACAAATACAAGCAACTTTGTTAATATTAATAACTTCAGCTCAAATTACGATTTGGTAGCAGGAACTACATATTGGCTTGTTATAAATCAGTCTGCAAATGGTCCGGCTAACAAGAAGTGGTCGATTGTTGGCAGCGGTCGCCAAACCGCATCTTTTAACTTTAATACGAATACCTGGACGAACCAAGGCACATTGAGCAATCTCGGTGCAGAAGTTACTGTTTCTGATCCCATCCGAAATACCCAAGCACTTGCTTGTAATTACACCACCGTGGGCGCAGAATTTGACCCTTCGGGAAGTATTGACAACTGCGGAGTAACTGCAACTAATTACACACTCGCTGGTGCAACTTCAGGAACTGGAAGCAATACACTTGCTGGTGTGGTCTTCAACAAGGGCTTAACTACGGTGACTTGGACGGTTACCGATAGCGTCGGGAACACGGGATCTTGCTCCTTTACCGTAACTGTAATTGATAATGCAGTGCCAACTTTAACTAGTCCGAATAACCAATCCATAGATGTGATTTCTGGCACTTGTGCGGCTAACTATACCATTGCGGATCCTATAAATGACAATTGTTCTGGAGCTACCTGGGGGTATACTCTTTCAGGAGCTTCAACGGGAACTGTACTAGGAATATCCGATGGGACAAGTAGTGGGGTACTTTCTTTTAATAAAGGAGTTACCACGGTTACTTTAAGCGGGACCGACGGAACAAATACCGCTACAACAACTTCATTTACTATAACAGTAACACAACCAGCTGCTCCAACAGGATTGGCTTGTTGGCAAACGGCAAACTTAAATACCACTACTTGTTTATGGGATGTAACAGGAACACAACCAGCTGCTCCAACAGGATTGGCTTGTTGGCAAACAGCTAACTTCAATACAACTTCTTGTTCATGGGATGTAACAGGAACACAA
Source organism: Flavobacteriaceae bacterium (assembly GCA_947457105.1). Taxonomy (GTDB): domain Bacteria; phylum Bacteroidota; class Bacteroidia; order Flavobacteriales; family Flavobacteriaceae; genus Flavobacterium. Next base: position 44,326 of record CANGUP010000004.1, on the reverse strand, counting down.
CCTGCTGCTCCAACATTTACACAAGTACCTGCGATTTGTTCAGGAGCTCCTTTGGCTGACTTACCAACCACTTCTGTTGATGGAATTATTGGTACTTGGTCGCCTGCAGTTACTAATTTAGTTACTACTACTTACACCTTTACCCCAACAATTGGGCAATGTGCTAGTAGCGCTACAATGACAATTACGGTGATTCCGAGTATACCAGCGAGCGTAAGTATAGCAACAGGAACAACAACAATATGCTCTGGAGCAAGTGTAACTTTTACAGCTACACCAACTAATGGCGGTTCAACTCCAACTTATCAATGGTCTGTAAATGGTGAGACAGTTTTAGGTGAGACAGCTTCAACATTCACCTCTACAACTTTAGCAAATAATGATGTAGTTACAGTTGAAATGACTTCGAATGCGACACCTTGTTTAACAGGTTCACCTGCAACATCAAATGCAGTAGTAATTACTGTCAACCCACTACCAACTGCTAGTATTTCTGGCAATAATGGTCCAGTTGTTTGTTCAGGAAGTAATATTACTTTCACCTTAGCAGGTACTTCTGGAGCTGTAGTTACTTATAATTTAAATGGAGGTTCTAATGCAACAGCTACTTTAACAAGTGGTTCTGCTACGGTTACAGTATCAGCAGCTACAGCTACTCAAACCTTGAATTTAATTTCTGTAACAGATGGAACTTGTTCAGCTACTTTATCTGGTTCTTCTATAGTAATTATAGAGTCAACTACTTGGGATGGAACTTCATGGAGTAATGGTACACCAACAAGTACAAAAGCGGTTAGCTTTACAGGAAATTACACCATAGGAGCTGACTTTGATGCTTGTAGTATTTCAGTTTCTAATAATGCTATTGTGAGTGTTACATCTGGAATTAATGTAAATTTAAATGGAGCTATAGCGGTAGCATCTGGTAGTTTTACTTTAAACAATAATGCTAATTTATTACAATCTAACGCATCTGCTGTTAATACAGGAAACATTATAGTGAAACGTCAAACCAATCCATTAATTCGTTTAGATTATACCTTATGGTCTTCACCGGTTACAGGTCAAGGATTGTATGCGTTTTCACCTTTCACGTTTGCTAATCGTTTTTATGTATATGATACGTCATCAAACTTATATAACAATAGTTCAATCGGATTGAATATTACAGGATTGAATGGCGCTGGAGTAAACGGAACGGATACTTCTAACGTATTATTTGCAACAGGAAAAGGATACTTAATTCGTTTACCTTACAATCACCCAACAGCACCAGTTGTTTGGAACGGTAGCTTTACAGGAGTTCCAAACAATGGAACAAAAACTATTACTTTGGTTAATGTAAGTGCAACACAACAGTTTAATGCTGTTGGTAATCCTTATCCGTCACCAATTGATATCGCGCAGTTTGCAACCGATAATTCTGCTAATATTGAGTCAACCTTATACTTCTGGAGAAAAACAAACAATGCGGCAAGTCCATCGTATTGTACTTGGAACACCGCATCGGCAACTTTTGGAGATAATGGAGAAGCAAATACTAATTCACCAAATGGAGTAATTCAAACAGGACAAGGTTTCTTTGTTGAGGCAAAAGATGGCGCAACGTCATTAGAATTTAATAATGGTCAACGTATTGCTAATAATGCTAATCAATTCTTTAAAACTACTACAAGTGCTACGCCAACCAATGAAGCACACCGTGTTTGGTTGAACTTAACAGGAACTGGAGGAGCTTATTCTCAGGCAGTTGTTGGGTATTTCACTAATGCTACTTCTGGAGCTGACGCATACGATAGTAAATATTTTAACGATGGACCAGTGGCTTTAAACATGATTATTGGAAGTACAGAATATGTTATTCAAGGTCGTCCAACGCCATTCCAAGCAAGCGATGTAGTTCCGTTGAACTATAAAGTTACAACTGCAGGAAACTATACTTTTGCAATAAATCATGTTGACGGATTGTTCACAGGTGGTGCACAAGCTATTTACATTAAAGACAATCAAGATGGTTCTTACCATAACTTGAGTTCGCCTTACACCTTCACATCGGCAGCAGGAACATTTGCAAATCGTTTTGAATTGGTTTACCAAACAGCTTTAGATATAGAGGATAACAACTTTACATCAAACAGCATCAATGTTATCAAACAACAAAATGATGTAGTGGTAAGAACTTCTGGAACTACAATGAAAGAAGTAACTATCTACGATATTAGAGGTAGAGTATTGGTTACAAAAACCAACATCAATGCTTCAGAAACTAAAATCAATGTAGGGACAACGAATCAAGTGTTATTAGTTCAAGTTACTACTATTGATGGGTTTAAGGCTACTAAGAAAGTGGTTAATTAGTGTTCAGATTTGAGATTTGGGATTTGAGATTTCAGTTATTAGGTTAACTCGTCCTTAGGACTCGAAATAATTAGAGAAAGCTCTTTCGGAAACGGAAGGGCTTTTTCACTTCGACAGGCTCAGTGTTCAGTGTTCAGTGTTCTGTCATCTGCAATCTGCTTTTTGTTTAGTAGTTTAAAAGTCACCTCGTCCTTCGGACGCTCCTCCAGAGTAGGAGAATGCTTTTGCAAAACAATTAATTTTTGATTGTACACTTATAGCTTATAAAAAATCACTTATAACTTAAATCTTCTCTCTCATTGCTTATTTGTAAAATTTGGTTATTTACAATTAATTAATTTGGTGATTTCAAATAAATGAGTACTTTTGTTACTCGTTATTAATGTAACTGACTATGTTAGAAACTCTTATTACTTCTAAAACACGTATTCGTATCTTGGTAAAGTTTTTTATCAATACTGCTAATAATGGTCATTTACGTGGCTTGGCAGAAGAGATGAATGAATCTACAAATGCCATTAGAAAGGAATTAAACAACCTTTCTGAAGCTGGCTATTTAGAGAAGAAAGCGGCTCAGAATAGGGTTTCATACAAGGCAAACATAAAACATCCCTTATTTAATACATTGCAACAAATAGTATACAAACATTTAGGTTTGGATGCTATTATTGACATGATTTTAGAGCGAATGGGAAAAGTACACCAAATTGTTGTGTTAGGAGATTATGCTAATGGTATCGATTCGGGTGTTATTGAGGTTTTGATTGTTGGTAAACAATTGAATGCTGATTATATTGATCAATTGGCTATGAAAATTGAAGATGAAATAAAACGTAAAGTGGTCTTCACTTTGCAAGATTTTCCTTCAGAAAGTGGCTTAATTATTTACGAGAATTTTGAATGCTAATTTTATTTAATTTATGAATACTAATAAACAATTGTGGACCGAAGAGATTAAAGCAGATTCTTCATTGTTTTCTGTAAATTTTAAAGAACTTTGGCATTATCGCGATTTATTGCTAATGCTTTTGAAAAGAGATTTTATCACTTTTTACAAGCAAACTATTTTGGGACCTATATGGTTTTTTGTGCAACCTATTTTAACTTCATTAATATACGTAGTTTTATTTGGTCAAGTTGCTCGACTTTCTACCGATGGACTTCCGCAAATTGCGTTTTATTTAGCAGGAATTACTATTTGGAATTACTTTTCCGATTCTCTTGTAAAAACCTCTTCTGTATTTCAAAGCAATGCCTCTATTTTTGGTAAAGTGTATTTTCCGAGGTTGATTATGCCATTATCAATTGTTTTTTCAGGTTTATTAAAATTTGGAGTTCAGTTTTTATTGTTTATTGCTGTTGTACTTTACTATACGTTTATCGATAAAACGATACAGCCCAATCTATGGGTTTTAATGACGCCTTTTTTAGTTTTATTAATGGCTGGATTTGCTTTAGGATTAGGAATGATATTTTCATCGATGACTACCAAATATAAAGATCTAAGTTTTTTGTTAGCTTTTGGAATCCAATTGTATATGTATGCTACTCCAGTAGTTTATCCTATATCGGCTATGCCAGAACAATACAGGTGGATAGTCAATGCGAATCCCTTAACTGGAATTTTTGAATGTTTTAGATATGGATATTTGGGTTCTGGACATTTTGAGCCAAGTAGTTTAATTTTTACATCTTTGTTTGTTATAATTTTACTTTTTGTAGGTGTTATCACTTTCAATAAAGTAGAAAAAGGATTTATGGACTCTATTTAATTATTATGAAAGAATTAGCAATAATTGCAGAAAATATATCGAAGCAATATAGATTGGGAGAAGTTGGAACAGGAACAATTACCCATGATTTAAATCGATTTTGGCATAAACTTCGAGGTAAAGAAAATCCATATCTAAAAATAGGTGATACTAATGATAGAACATCAATTGGTGGAAGTAAATATGTTTGGTCTTTAAAAGACATCAATTTTGAGATTCAACAAGGAGATGCTGTTGGTATTATTGGAAGAAATGGTGCAGGTAAAAGTACCTTGTTAAAACTTTTAAGTAAAGTAACAAAACCAACCACAGGAAGTTTTAAAGTTAACGGAAGAGTTGCTTCTTTGTTGGAAGTAGGTACAGGATTTAACCCAGAAATGACAGGAAGAGAAAATATTTATCTTAATGGAGCAATTCTAGGAATGCGTCGAGCAGAAATTACAAGAAAGTTTGATGAAATTGTAGCCTTTTCAGGAGTTGAAAGATATATAGATACACCTGTAAAAAGGTATTCCTCTGGGATGTATGTTAGATTAGCCTTTGCAGTGGCAGCTCATTTAGAAAGCGAAATACTTATCGTCGATGAAGTATTAGCAGTTGGTGATGCCGAGTTTCAGAAAAAGTGTTTAGGAAAAATGGGCGATGTAAGTAAAGGTGAAGGAAGAACAGTTTTATTTGTAAGTCATAATTTAGCAGCAGTGAAAGCATTGTGTAATTCGGGAATTTATTTAAAAAACGGAACCTTAAACTTTCAAGGCATAATTGACCAAACAATAGAAACCTACTTAAACGACACAAACGGTCAAATAGGAGTTCCAATTTTGTCAAGAACCGATAAAGTTGGAAATGAAAAAATTAAGATTACTGACATAATACTAAAAGATAAAAACAATAAAGTTGTTTCAGAGATTTTTAGTGGTGATATGTTAAAAATTGAGTTTTACTTTGAAAAAGAGAAAAACATTGATATAAAATACATGATTGTAGCATGTAATTTCTCTGATACATATGAAAATAGAATTGTGGGTTGGGTTTCTGATGAAATGATACATAATTTTGATAATATAGCAGACAATAAATTTGTATTAGAAATTCCAGAAGTTAATTTAAGACCTCAAAATTATAGTTTTAATTATCAGATTTCTCACAAATCTACAGCGCCTGAAGATTTTTGCGATGTACTACAAAATGCACTTACTTTGACTATTTTAGAATCTAATTTTTTTAATCCTGAAAAGAAAATAAGATTAGGACATTCTTCTTTGATGAAAGCTAATTTTTTTTAAAAAAATAACTAAAATGATAAACGTCACTAAAACATTTTTTCCACCGATAGAAGATTACCAAAATCATTTACAACGTATTTGGGATAATCAATGGCTTACTAATCGAGGAGCATTAGTTTTAGAATTAGAAGAAAAACTAAAAGAGTATCTTTCTGTTTCTAACATATTGGTAATGAATAATGGAACCATTCCTATACAAATTGCTCTGAAAATTTTAGGCAATAAAGGTGAAATTATTACAACACCTTTTAGTTATGTTGCTACAACAGCTTCTATTGTTTGGGAAAATTGTACCCCAGTTTTTGTAGATATTCATCCAGAATATCTTACTATTGATGAAACTAAAATTGAAGCCGCTATAACTCCAAAAACTACTTGTATTTTAGCTACTCACGTATTCGGAAATCCATGCAACCTTGAGGCTATTGAAGCTATTGCAGCGAAATATAACTTAAAAGTAATTTACGATGCAGCGCATGCTTTTGGTGTAACTTATAATAACAAATCTATTTTTGACTTTGGTGATGTAAGTACTTGCAGTTTTCACGCAACCAAATTATTTCACACTGGTGAAGGTGGCGCTTTGTTTTGTAAAGATGAATCGTTGCTTCATAAAATGTTTTACAGTCATAATTTCGGACATAATGGACTATTAGATTTTCACGGCTTAGGGATCAATGGTAAAATATCAGAGTTGAGTGGTGCTATGGGTTTAGCCGTTTTGCCTCACATGGAATTTATATTGAAAGGTAGAAAAGAAGTAGTTGATTGTTATCAAACAAATTTAGATTTTTCTAAATTAAAAACCATAAAAATAAGAGAAAAAACACAATGGAATTACAGCTATTATCCTGTAGTTATAGAAAATGAAGGATCGTTGTTGCAAGTTCAAAAAGCTTTAAACGAACAAGATATTTTCCCAAGAAGGTATTTTTATCCTTCTTTAAATACTATAAATTATGTAAATGGTGCTTTAATGCCTATTTCAGAAAGTATCGCCTCCAGAGTTTTGTGTTTACCATTGTATGCAGATATATCACTTGAAGATGTAAAAAAAATAATTTCAATTATAAATAAAACATTATGCTAATAGTTGGAGCCAAAGGATTTGCTAAAGAAGTATTAGAAGTTTTACATCAATTAAATCAACTAGAAAATTTAGTTTTTTATGATGATGTTAATGAAGATATTGATGATGTACTCTACAATAAGTTTCCAGTTTTAAAAAGTATTGAACAAGCTCAAACCTTTTTTAAAGAAACAGACGCTAAGTTTACAATTGGTATTGGAAACCCAATTTTAAGAAAGAAATTGTATGATAAATTTACAAAAATAGGAGGTAAATTTGAATCAACAATAAGTCCAAAAGCATCAATTGGACATTTTGGAAATTTTGTGGATGAGGGTTCTAATATTATGACAGGAACAGTAATGACAAATGATATTACAATTGGTAAAGGAGTTTTGGTTAACCTAAATTGTACAATAGGTCATGATACCAAAATTGGTAAGTTTGTTGAGTTATCTCCTGGTGTAAATATTTCTGGAAATTGTTCAATTGGAGATTATTCCGTATTAGGAACCAATTCTACTGTTTTACCAAAAGTTACAATTGGCAAAAATGTAATTGTAGGTGCTTGTTCTGTTGTTACAAAAGACATACCTGATAATTCATTAGTAATAGGTATTCCTGCTGTAATTAAGAGAGAATTACAGCCTTTAAGTTTTAATGAATAAAATGAGTACTAAAATCATACATATTTTTAATGATGATAAATTTGTAGATGCAGCAATTTCTATAATGGAATATTCACATCCTAACGAATCTGAATATTATGTTATTAAAAATGATGAGAATGATTTTAATTATGTAAAGTCAGGTATAGTAAAACGTTTAAAGTTAACTTTGGATAAAGATTATTCAGATTTTATTCAAGAATTAAAAAATAAAAAAAGTCAAGTTGTTTTTTTGCATGCTTTAGATTTTTATAAGCAAAAAATGGTTTTGCTACTACCAGAAAAAATTGTAAAAGTATGGTTAATTTGGGGTTATGATTTATATGGTAACTGGCAATTGTTTAATGATAAGCTTTATGAAAAAAAGACTATTCAGGCACTTAATTTAAAAAAGCCATCCTTAAAAATTCAATTAATAAATAATTCCTTTTCTTTTTGGTTATTTGATAAAACTAACAAAAAAGCGATATGGCTGCCTAATAAGATATCTAATATTTTGAAAAGTAATTTTTATAACATTTTTTATAAAGCAGCTGAAAAAATTGATATTGTAATACCAGTTATTAAAGATGAGTATGTATTTATTAAAAAATTAAAATTACAAGCAAAATTAGGTACTTTTAGCTATGGAACATTAGAAGATTTATTAAAGGGTAATGATATTGATAACGTTTTAAATAAAAGTAATATTTTATTAGGAAACTCTGCAGATCCTTCAAATAATCATTTAGACGTTTTTGATAAATTAAGAAATTTTAATTTTAAAGATAGAAAATTATTTGTGCCATTAAGTTATGGTGGAACAGCTGAATATAAAGAGAAGGTTATCGATAGTGGCAAAGAAATATTTGGTGATAGTTTTGTACCTCTTCTGGATTTTATGTCATTAGATAAATATAACGAAATTCTTTCTAGTTGTGGTTTTGCAATTTTTAACCATGTTAGGCAACAAGGAGTTGGAAATATTGTATCAATGGGGCATTTGGGAGCAAAACTATTTTTAAATAGTAAAAGCCCAGTTTTAAAATACTTTTCAAATTTAGGAATGAAAATTTTCGATATTGATACAATGAATGAATTTCAATTATCTGAAAATATTACTAATCAAGAACTAGATATAAATAGAATGGTATTAAATAATGAATACTCAAAGAAAGCTGTAAATGATAAAGTTTTAAATCTATTAAAAATAGTAAACGAGCTGATAATTAATAAAAATAAATAACAATGCTTTTTTCAATCCTCATAGCCAACTATAACAATGGTTCTTTTTTTAAGGACTGTTATGCTAGTATTATGAATCAAAGCTACCAGGATTTTGAAGTTATAATTGTTGATGATGCCTCTACTGATGATTCAATTGAAATTATCAAACAATTAACAGAAAATGACGCGCGTTTTAAATTGTTCCATAACAATAAAAATAGAGGTTGTGGTTATACAAAGAGACGTTGTGTTGAATTAGCAACAGGAGAATTGTGTAGTTTTGTAGATCCTGATGATGCTATTGAGATAACTGCCTTAGAGAAAATGGTTACCGCTTTTAAGCTTCATCCATCGGTTTCTTTGGTTTCTTCTAAATATTACCATACTGATTTGTTTTTGAACAAAACTGGCGATGGTACTCATGGCGAAGCATTACCCAATGGGACTTCTTATTTAACTTATGGCAAAGGAGCGATAACGCATTTTTGCAGTTTTAGAAGGAGTAGTTATTTAAAAACTAGTGGAATTGATTCTAAGTTTAAAAGAGCCGTTGACCAAGATTTATATTACAAATTAGAAGAAACAGGAGCTCATTTATTTTTAAATGATTTTCTTTACTATTATCGCATTAATTCTAATAGTATTTCAGCCAATACTAATTTATATAAAGCACAATATTGGCAAATTGTAGCGAAAGAAGATGCTTTTGAAAGAAGGTTGAAAAACAAAACTGTTGCAGTAAGTGACTATCATGATTTTATAATGTTTAAAAGAAGGTTTTACATTCAAAGAATGAAAAGATGTGTTGATAATAAAAGTTATTTAAACAAGTATTTTCATTATTTTGGTTTGTTATTCTTCGATTTAAAGCGAGGTAATTTACTTTTAGATTATCAATTTAAAATCAAGTCTTTTTTTTTACTTAATTTTCCTAGCTAGAGAAGTTTTATGATGCATTCAAAGATATCTATTATCGTTCCTTGTTACAATCAAGCACAGTTTCTACCCGAAACATTGCAATCGGTGTTGGATCAAACCTACACTAATTGGGAATGTATTATTGTGAATGATGGATCACCAGATCATACTGAAGAAGTAGCACTAGAGTGGTGCGAAAAAGACCAAAGATTTATTTACTTAAAGAAAGAAAACGGCGGATTGAGTTCGGCAAGAAATGCTGGATTAAAGATTGCAAAAGGTGATTATATACAGTTTTTAGATTCGGACGACTTATTGAATGAATTTAAATTTGAATATCAAATAAACTGCTTCAATGACGAAATAGATGTCGTAATTTCTGACTATTTTCCATTTGACCACGCCACTAAATCTTTTAATAGATCTCGATATGTTACGCCTTTTGCCAACGAAGACTATTTTATGGATACATTGATTTATCATTGGGAAACAGGATTTAGTATACCATGCCATTGTGTTTTGTTAAAAAGAGAAATTTTAGAAAAAAATGCAATCAAGTTTAATGAAGATTTACCTAATCATGAAGATTGGTGTTTTTGGATAGAATTTTTTTATTTTTCCAGAAAAATACATAATCTTAAAATTGCTTTAGTAAGTTATAGAATTCACAATGAGTCTATGTGTGCTGATGATGAAAAAATGAAGCAAGGTTTTATAGCAGCATGTGAGAATAACATCAAATTTTTTGAAAGACAAAATAATAAACCATTTCAATTATTATCTGAACAAAAACTTAATAGGATAAAAGGAGTAGATAATTCAACCTTTTTTAATTTTAAAAGCTATGTTAAGCTATTTATTCCACCTATATTTTTTGTTTTAAAAAATAAATTATTTAAAAAATGAGTTCAGAAAGAGACATACGATTTCTAGCTTACTATTTACCACAATATTATCCAACTCCTGAGAATGATAAGTGGTGGGGCAAAGGATTTACAGAATGGACTAATGTTGCTAAAGCAAAACCTTTGTTTGAAGGTCATTACCAACCGCGACTTCCTGCTGATTTAAGTTATTATGATTTACGCGTTCCAGAAGTTAGAGAACAACAAGCCCAATTGGCAAAAGAATATGGTGTTGATGGCTTTTGCTATTATCATTATTGGTTTGGTAATGGTAGAATGATTTTAGAGCGACCATTACAAGAAGTGATAAAGTTTAAGTCACCAAATTTTCCTTTTTCTGTTTGTTGGGCTAATGAGAGTTGGAAAGGGATTTGGTTTGGTGGTAATTCTAAAGAAACGTTACTAGAGCAACTCTATCCAGGAAAACAAGATTATATTGACCATTTTAATTATTTGCTCGAAGCTTTTAAAGATGAACGCTATATAAAAATTGATGGCAAATGTTTATTTAGTGTTTATGCGCCTTATCTAATTGACGATATTGAATTGTTCGTTACTACTTTTAGAACTTGTGCTAAAGAAGCCGGTTTAGGCGATTTGTATCTTTTGGCAACTATTTGTCCAGAAAATTGGGATCCTATTGCTAATGGTTTTGATGGCGCAGCTGGCGTATCTGAGTTTACTAGTTTGCGCTATATAACAGCGCCATTGTATCAAAAGTTTACTCGTACAGAATTACTGATGAAGCGATTAAAGAAGATTTTTATAAGTGAAGAAAAGCTTAATTTGAATTTTGAAGAACGCACCAAACCCTTGATTGTTGATTACAAAGAGGCAATTAAGTATTTGCTACCAAAAGAAAAAAAATCTTACGATTATTTTCCTTGTGTAGTAAATGATTGGGATAATACGCCACGTTCTGCCAACAAGGGATTAGTGCTAAATAACTCTACGCCAGAGTTGTGGAGTGAGCATTTAACAGAAGCTTGCAACCATGTAAAAGATAATAAGCCAGAGCAACAGATTGTTTTTATAAAATCATGGAACGAGTGGGCAGAAGGTAACTATCTAGAACCCGATGCCAAATGGGGACACAAATATCTTGAAGTTATTAAAAAAGTTAAAGTTAAGTTCAATGGTAAATAATTTAGTAAGTAAAATAAATTATGATAGCATCAATACTTAAAAAGCTATTACTTAAAAACAAGAAGTTAGAATTTTATTTTTGGTATTTGAGAACTCTTGATAAAAGAATCTTTTTGCCAACTATCAGAGTTCAAACTATGGAAGAAACTATCAAGGATTTGGTGGCTACCAAAAGAAGTATTGCGCGTTATGGCGATGGTGAGTTAAGTATAATGATGGGAAAAGGAAACCCTATTTTTCAAATTCAAAACGAGTTATTGTCTAAACGTTTACAAGAAGTTTTACAATCTAATTTAGATAATTTGATAGTAGCTATTCCAAGGACTTTTTACTCTATGGAAGGCGAAAAGATGCATATTAAATATTTTTGGTATGCTTACATCAATAAAAACGGTAAAGAATTGTTTTCTTATTTCAATAAAAAGAAAATCTATGGTAATGCAGCTTTGACTCGATTTTATCTCGGTCAGGAAGATAAAACAGTTTCTTACCGAGTTGCCAAATTATTAAAAAAATTATGGGACAAAAAAGAGTTACTGTTTATTGAAGGTGAATTGTCTAGAATGGGTGTTGGCAATGATTTGTTTGATAATGCCTCTGATATCAAACGAATATTATGTCCGTCTAAGAATGCGTTTAATTCTTATGATGCTATTTTGGAAGCTGCTATTGCACATGGAAAAGATAAGGTTATTATGATTGCTTTAGGACCAACAGCGTCCGTATTGAGTTATGATTTGACTAAATTAGGATATCACGCTCTTGATGTGGGTCATATTGATGTTGAATACATGTGGATGTTGATGAAAGCGGAACGCGTAATGCCTATAAAAGGAAGGTATGTTAGTGAAACTAGAGATGCACAAGATTATGAAATACCCGAGCCTGATAAAACAATTTATGAAAATAGTATCATCGCAAAAATTGGTATTTAATTAAAAATCAAAAAGCTTCGTGTTTTTAAAAAATTAAAAATGAAAATTTCCATAATTATTCCGGTTTATAATGTTGCACCCTATTTGAGGGAATGTTTGAATAGTATTGTAAATCAAGACGATACTTTGATAGAGGTTTTTTTGATTAATGACGGCTCTACTGATGATTCAGAGTCTATTTGTGAGGAATATATTGCCAGTTATGAATATTTTACATTAATCAATCAAGCCAATTCGGGACAATCGGCGGCACGTAATGCAGGTTTAAAAAGAGCTACAGGAGATTACATTTGGTTTGTAGACAGTGATGATTGGTTGGCAAAAGATTCCTTTAAAGTGTTGCGAAGTCATCTCGCTCAATCGGATGTTGACCTGTTTGCTTTTTGTTTTCAGAACTCGATTGATGGTGTTATCTCTGATTCGGAATGGAATCATTATGAAACTATTTCTACTTGTTCGCCCAATGAATTTTTAGCCACCACTAAGTATTTTTTTACTAGTCCTTGGCTACGAGTTTTTAAATCCACTTTTTTAAAAGCGAATGGCATTACCTTTGTTGAATCGATTTTTCATGAAGATGACTACTTTAATTATCAGAGTTTGAATGTTGCACAAAAAATTCAAAAAATTCCAGATGTATTATATCATTACCGTATTCTTCCCGAAAGTAATATGAGAACTTTGAGTTATGATGTGATACTTAAAAGAATCAACTCTTTGTTTTTTATAATAGATCACCTTTCTAACTTTCAAAATTTAGATCGTGATTATCTTGTGACAAGAAAAAAAGCTTACTATAATTATATTACTGCTACAGCAGAAAAATATTGTAAAAGTCATGTCTCTTTTGCTTTGAAACTAAAATTAATTAAAGAATTAAAAAAGAATTTACCCCAAGTTGTAGTTACAAAAGATGATTTTAAACAATCAAAGGCAATTTGGTTTCAAAAGCAATTGTATAATTTAGGAACTTATTTTTACTGTAGTTATTTGACTCTTGTTAAATAAGATTTTTTTAAAATATATCTATGAAACTTAGTATCGTTTTACCTATTTACAACACCGAGAGCTATTTATTGCGCTGCTTGGATAGTGTGTTTCATCAAGATTTATCCGAAGATGATTATGAGTTAATTGCTATCAATGATGGCTCAACTGATTCTTGTTTATCTATTCTAAGAGATTATGAAAAAAAGTATAAGAATTTAGTTGTAATCGACCAGAAAAATGCAGGAGATTCGGAGGCAAGAAATAGAGGGTTGGAGTGCGCTCGTGGAACTTATTTAACGTTTTTAGATTCAGACGATGCCATAGAACACTTTAGTTTGGGAGCTATCATGAAAAAGGCAGAAAGCGAAAACCTAGACATTCTTTACCTAAGAATGACACAATATGATGAAAACGGAAATTTTATAGAAGAATTACCTGCAGTAGGTGAAGACGCTATCATTTTACCTGGTTTTGAGCATCCAAGAAGAACTTTTCCGGCAACTTTGTATAGAAGATCATTAACTCAAGGATTTATTTTTGATAAAGAAATTCTTCTGGGAACAGAGACCGTTTTTAATGCCTTGTCACAATCAAGAGCTTTGCGTTGTTCTTACATTTCAATTCCTTATTACAAATACACTTACAGGTTAAATTCTATAAGTAAGCAAGGACGCAACGAACGTTGTTATTTTGGTTACATAAAAGGGATAAAGAATATTAAAGCATTTAAAGATGAGGTATATCCTAATCCAACAGCATTACAGAAAAAGTATTTTGATGCTGTGATTACCATTTTTATGACACGAATAGTAGATTTAAGTATTCTTCCAGAAATGAATGAGAAGAGGTTTGTAGAGATTCAATCGGTTATGAAGAGTTTGGATTTGGGTTATATTATTGATTCACTTTCTGAAAATTACAAATTTTTGAATGGTAGTTTCTTTATGTTTTCAAGTTATCAAACTTATTTAGAGTACAAACATAAGGTGTATGTGATTGCACATAACATTAAAAAGAAATTTAAAAAATAGACCTAATGGTGAAGGTTTCTGTAATTATCCCGGTTTATAATGCCGCCCAATATTTGGAGCGGTGTATAGATTCGTTGCTAATGCAAACTTTAACGTCATGTGAGTTTATTTTTATAAACGATGGCTCAAACGATTCTAGCTTGTCAATTTTAGAACACTATCTAGAAAAAGATATTCGAGTAAAATTAGTATCTCAAGAAAATAAGGGTGTTAGTGAGGCAAGAAATGTTGGTTTAAAAATTGCAAGTGGTGATTATATAGGTTTTGTTGATGCCGATGATTTTATAGAAAAAGACTATTTTGAAAAATTGTATTCTGCTTCCAAAGGAAATTTGGATGTCGTAGTTTGCCATTATAGTTCTGTGCAAGACGGTTACAGCATAACGTCTAAACATCCTTTTCAAACGGATGTAGTATTAGGTGAAACTTATATAAAGAAAGAAGTTATTCCTTTTTTAATAAGTAATGAAAGTATAAATTCTAGTTGTACGAAATTATATAAAAGAAAAGTTATTGATGAATTTTCTATTCAATTTCCTGTAGGTGTTGCTCTTGGTGAAGATGGTTTGTTTAATAGTAACTTTTTTTCAAAATCGAAAAAAGTATGCTTTATAAATTATATTGGATATCACTATGTTGAGGCACTTAATAGTGCTACAAGAAAGTTTGAATTTACTAAATATTTTGAACGAATTATTCAAGAAAGTAAGCACGATTATTCCAATTTGGAAAATGAATTTTTAAACACTCAAACAATTGAATTTTTAAAAGCGGAAAAGTATATTACTAAAATTATCTCTTTGTGTCATCTATGTCATGCAATAGAGTGTAATTTTACAAAAAATCAGGTTGATGATGCGATTCTCAGAATTGTAAAAGAACCAGTAACAACAAAAATAATAGATAACTATTTAACTACTATATTTACTCAGAAATCTAACTATGAAAAAGTAATTTTATTTGGAATAAAATACAAGTTAGTTTTTTTAATTTCTTGGGTTATACGCTATAGTAATTACAGAAATAGAAAATAAATTATGAAGATATTATTGTTTTTTCATGGAGGAAGTTTGAATAGAGGATGTGAGGCTATACTAAGAACAGCAGTTGATTTAATTAAAGCTAAAAATCCGAATGCTATTGTAAATGTAGCTTCATTTGATGCTGAAACCGATAAAGAAATACCGCTTATTGATACTTTGTATGCTACTCCGCAGAATGAAATTTCAAAATATTCTATTCCTGGTTTCATTTCAGCATTAAAGATTAAATTTCAAAATGATGAGACCTATTATCAAAGATATAAGTTTAAAAAAATCATTGATTTAATTCCAGAACATGATGTTTTTCTTTCCATTGGTGGCGATAACTATTGCTATGGTGAGCAACCTTGGATTTATGAAGTAGATCGATTGATAAAAAAAGCAGGAAAGAACTTGGTACTTTGGGGCGCATCCATAGGAGATGAAGATTTATCAGAACTTAAAATAGCCGATTTAAAATCGATGGATTTAGTATTGGCTAGAGAGAGTTTAACCTACACTGTTTTAAAAGATAAAGGCGTAGCAAATGTAAAATTGGTTGCCGATGGAGCTTTTACCATGCAGAAAGAAGAGGTACCTTTACCAGAGGGTTGGCAAGAAGGTAATACTATCGGATTCAATTTTAGTCCTTTAGTATGGCAACTTAATGAAGCTTCTAAAAAAGCAGCCTATGAATTGATTCAACACATTCTTGGCACTACTTCTATGACTATAGCTTTAACGCCTCATGTTATGGTTCCCGGAAATGACGACCATGAAGTATTGCAACAATTCTATAATGATTTTAAAACTACTAAACGTGTTTTACTTTTACCAAATAACTTAAATGCTATTGAATATAAAGGATTAATTGCTAAAATGCGTTTCTTTATTGGTGCCAGAACACATGCTACTATTGCAGCTTACTCTTCTTTAATTCCGACTTTAGTTTTGGGTTATAGCGTAAAATCTAAAGGTATAGCTAAAGATATTTTTGGTGAAGAAAAATTAGTTTTAAGTATCAATGAAATTTCAGATAGTAAAAAATTAATAACAGCTTTTGATGAAATGGTATCAGAGGAACAACAGCTAATTCAAACTTTAGCTAATAACATTCCTACTATTAAAGAAAATGCTAAGAAAGCGGTAACACATTTATTTGAATTAACTTAATGAAGCAACAATTACTTTTTGTACTTCCAAGTCTTGAAGCCGGTGGCGGTGAAAAGAGTTTGGTGACTTTATTGAACTGTATCAACTATGAACAGTATGATGTAGATTTGGTATTGTTTGCGCCAAAAGGAATCTTCTTAAAGCAATTGCCAAAAAATGTTAAGCTACTTTATCTTAACGACGATTATAAAACATTTACTTCTAGATTGTCTTTCGCTATTGTTAGTTTTTTAAAACAAGGAAAATTAGGTTTGGCTTTTTCAAGACTACTGTATACTTTTAAATCTAATATAATCAAAAATAAAGGTAAAGCGGAACAATATTCATGGAAGCATTTGAAACAATCGATTGTGACGTCCTCAAAAGTTTATGATGCAGCCATTGGTTTTTTAGAAAAATCATCTATTTATTTTGTTGTTGATTGCGTAAAAGCAAATAAGAAAATTGGTTTTATTCACAACGATTATATGAAATTGGATTTAGACGCTTCTTTCGATTTGCCTTATTTTGAAAAGTTGAATACTATCGCCACGGTATCTGAACAATGTGTGATGGTTTTAAAAGAGGTTTTCCCAACCCAAAAAGATAAAGTACAATTGTTATACAATATAGTTTCTGCCAAATTAATTCATCAAATGGCAGAAGAATCAGTAACTATTGATACTACAAAACCAAGTTTATTATCAATAGGTCGATTGCACCCACAAAAAGGATTTGACATAGCAGTTGAAGCAGCTGCATTGCTGAAAAAGCAAGGTTTAAATTTTGTTTGGTACATCATTGGTGAAGGAGCAGAGCGTACAGTTTTAGAACAAGTTATTACTAAGCATGGTTTAGAACAGCATGTTGTTTTGTTGGGTATTAAAGAGAATCCCTATCCGTATATAAAGCAAACCACAATTTTTGTACAACCTTCAAGATATGAAGGAAAATCAATTGCATTGGATGAAGCAAAGCTCTTGCATAAACCGATTGTGGTTACCAATTTTACCACAGCAAAAGACCAAATTAACCATTTAAAAAATGGAATTATTTGTGAGATGGATGCCAATAGTTTGGCAGATGCTTTAACAAGTTTATTGCAAAATGAGAGTTTACAAAATGAATTATCTTTACATTTATCTAAAGAATCTTTAGGTTCAGAAGATGAAATAGATAAATTTTATAAAATAATAAATGGCTGAAAATAAAAAAAATCTCCTTTTTATTATCAATAATCTGAATTGTGGCGGTGCTGAAAAAGCGTTGGTTTCCCTGTTGCAAACTATTGATTATAGCAAGTATGCTGTAGATCTTTTTGTGTTCAAGCACGAAGGCGTTTTTTTTGAAAATTTACCTAAAGAAGTACACATTTTACGGGAACAGAAGATTGTTCCTTATTTGTATTCGAGCACGACAAGTGCTTTGTTGAAAGCCGTAAAAAATTTTAATTTTAAAGCCATCTGGTTGCGCTTGCACTTGTATTTATTGTCTAAAAAGCATCAAAGTGGTGTTGCTGTTGAACAGTATTTTTGGAAGTATTATGTCAAAGGATTATCACCGCTTGACAAAGAATATGATATTGCAGTTGGTTTTCAAGAAAAAAATCCAATTTATTTTTGTGTAGATAAAGTTAAAGCCAAAACTAAAATTGGTTGGATTCACACTGATTTAGAGAAATTGCAATTGGATTTTCAGCATGAGCAGTACTATTTTGAACAATTAGATCATATTGTTACCGTTTCCGAAGGATTGACCGAGCGATTGCAACTACAGCAACCGCAATTTAAATTGAAGATTGTCACTATAGAAAATGTTATTTCTTCTAAAGTATTAAAAGATTTAAGTAAAGAGCCTATTGAATTTGACTTTGAATCTGGGTTCTTTAATATTGTTTTTGTTGGACGAATTGCACACGAAAAAGGGCTTTTTATGGGATTAGAAGCGCTTAAGATTTTGGTTGAGCAAGGCTATGCTGTTCGCTGGTATCTTATTGGTGAGGGGAATCAAAAAGAGAATTTGTTGCTTGAAGCACAACGTTATGGAATAGCTTCTCATTTATTTTTTCTTGGCTTGAAGAGCAATCCTTATGCTTATATCAGCAAAGCATCGGCTTTTTTGTTGCCTTCGTTTTATGAAGGAAAATCCATCTCTTTAGAAGAAGCTAAACTTTTGCATAAGCCAATAGTTATTACTGATTTTAGTTCGGCTAAAGACCAAATAGTTGATGGCGTTACGGGATTAATAGCCGCAATGAATGCGGAGTCTATTGCTGAAAAGTTGGCTCTTTTTATAAATGATAGTACACTTCGAGAAATTGTGACTATACAATTGAAAAATACTACCTTTGGTACAGAAAATGAAGTAACCAAATTTTACCAATTGCTTGAAGATGTCTAAGGAATTTAACATCACTATATTTACTCCTTGCTTCAATAGAGGTTCTTTATTACCTCGATTGTATCAGAGTTTGTTGCAACAAAACACCACTGCTTTTGAGTGGCTTATTGTTGATGATGGCAGTACTGATGGCACTAAAGCAGTTGTGGATACTTTTATTGAAGAACAGAAAATCCCGATTTCTTATTATTACAAACCCAATGGCGGCAAACATACAGCTATTAACTTAGGCGTTCAAAAAGCGCAGGGTGACTTCTTTTGTATTATTGATAGTGATGATTTTTTATCTAATAATGCTTTAGAATTAATAGATAGTGGTTGGCAAAAAATAAAGGATAATTCAAAAGTTTGTGGACTAATTGGTTTGTCAGAATTCACAAATGGTCAACGTGTTGGCGATGCTTTTTTGGAAGACGAATGGCAATTGTCTTTTTCTGATTATTATTTGAAATATCATCTAAGAGGTGATAAATCAGTTGCTTTCAAAACAAGTGTGATGAAGGAATATCCATTTCCAGAAGCAGAAGGAATTCGATTTGTATTTGAAGCAGTTGTATGGCATGAAATGTCTAAAAAATATAATGTTTTAGCTCAAAATAAAGTAATTCAATTCAAAGAATATTTAGAAGAAGGACTGACAGATAGTTCATATAAACTGTGGTATGTCAAATCATTAGCTTTTTCTTATTTTCAATTGATAGCTAATCAAACGTATTCTTTTTCAAGATATCCTAAGGATTATTTGTGGAGTTTTATTCATTTAGTAATTAACTCTTTGTTGAGTGAAACTAGTTATTTTGATAAACTTCCTACCTTTAAAGCTAAATGTTTATATTTAATTTTGTTTCCGAGAGGTTATTATTCCTATTTAAAAATGAAACCACTAATTGTAAAATAGTATGATTCAAAGAATTTTCCAGAAGATATATTACAAATTAATAGGAATATCATCAGAACAACTCACCTTAGAAGCAAATTTAAAAGCAGGAATGAAGGTTGGAAAAAATTGTTATGGTTTACAAGGTTGTATCATTGATTATGCTCATTCGTGGCTTATTGAAATTGGAGATGATGTTGTATTTGCGCCTCAAGTTTACTTGTTAGCACACGATACAAGCACAAAACGAAGTTTGAATTATACCAGAATCGGTAAAATTAAAATAGGAAATAATTGTTTTATTGGTGCTAGAGCTTTTATAATGCCAGGTGTAACTATTGGTCATAATTCCATAGTTGGAGCAGGAAGTATTGTATCTAAATCGGTTCCTCCAAATGTTGTTGTAGCAGGAAATCCAGCAAGAGTTATTTGCACGATTGCCGAATATGAAACTAAATTGAAATCAACTTTCGAGGGTGCACCAAAATTTGGAGAAGAATACACTTTAGAATTTTCAATTTCTGATACTATGAAGCATGAAATGATAGAAAAGATGGAAAACTCTGTAGGATTTGTTAAATAAAAATATATGGTTTACGTACTAATTATATTGGTAGTTTCAATTTTATTCGTTCTTGTTGTTGATTTGTATCCGCAATTGAATACTTGGCAAAGTAGAATTAAAATTGGAAGTCTTTCAAACGAAATGCTTTGGAAAGAAAAAGTAAAAACCATCTCTCTAAAGTGGTTAAAAAAAACACCTACAATTAAAGTCACAGATAATAATAGATTAATAATCATTGATATTTTCAGAGGAAATTATAAGCGAAATGCTATTCAAAGTTGGCAAGAAGCTGCTTTGTTATTAGGATTGAATGAATCTCAAAAAGCAACAAATGATGCTGCTGTAAATGCTTCTATTGCTTCTTTTGTGTCATCAAAGTTAACTTCTCAAGGTCATTGGATTGTAAAACCTGCAGAAGTTGATTCAGTAATTTTAGGTTATGCTTTATTGAAATTAGATAATTTTGATTTTGCAAACTATAAACCATCTTTCGATTTTTTGTACGAAATGATTTTAAATTTGAAAGGAACTGATGGTACAATTGCCTATAGAAAGCATACTTCAGATTATCGTTATGTAGATACTATTGGTTTCATTTCTCCATTTTTAGTACGTTATGGTTTACTATTTAATCAACCAGAGGCGGTTGCTTTAGGAATTAATCAAATACGTGTTTTTAATGCTCACGGAATGTTAGCGTCTCATTTTATACCATGTCATACATACAATATTAAAACAAATTTACCAGTCGGATTATTCGGTTGGGGACGAGGTTTAGGTTGGTATGCCATTGGATTAATTGATGCTTGGAGTGAATTACCAGAATCTCATCCAGAAAAGGAAGAAGTAACTCAAATGGTCATTGCTTTTGGGAAAATGGCACTCTCTTTTCAAAATGATAATGGCAGTTGGAATTGGTTGATAACGAATAGACAATCTCAATTTGATTCCTCGACTACAGCCACTTTAGCGTGGTTTTTTGCCAAAGCTAAAGCTATTTCAACGATTGCTACTGAAAGTGAACAAGCCAAAGTTAAAGCTCTAAATTATTTAAAACAAGTAACTCGAAGAGATGGTGTTGTAGATTTTTCACAAGGCGATACTAAAACTATTGGAGTGCATTCGCAACACTTTGATATTTTACCATTTACACAAGGATTTTGTTTAAGAACGATTTTCCATACATAATTCATGAAACTATTATACATCACAAACGGTTTAAATGGCTCAGGTGGATTGGAACGTGTTCTATCTATCAAGGCAAGTTATTTGGCTGAAAAGATGGGTTATGAAGTTCATATTGTTTGTTTGAATGATTCGCATCTCAATTTGTTTTATGACTTTAGTCCTAAAATAAATTTGCAAAGTATTTCAGTTTCAGGAAATCCAGTATCGTATATAAAAAGTTATATTTCTGGGTTAAAAAAGGTGGTTTCTCAAGTAAAACCTGATGTGATTTTGGTTTGCGATGATGGATTGAAAGCTTTTTTTCTTCCTTTATTGATTAAGTCAAAAGCCAAAATGGTTTATGAACGTCATGTTTCCAAAACCATTTCGATTGGAAAAAATGCAGGATTTTTAAAAAGAACTGCCACAAAGTTTCAATTCTTTTTGATGAATGTTTTAGCAAAAAAATACGATAAATTCGTTGTGCTTACTAACGAAAATAGAAAAGAATGGCCTTTACAAAATTTAGAAGTTATTTCTAATCCGTTGTCTTTTTATCCAGAAGCCTCTGCTACTCTAACTGCTAAAAAAGTTATTGCGGTAGGTAAACAAAGTCATCAGAAAGGTTATGATTTATTATTGCAAGCATGGCAAAAAGTGGTTGCTCAACAGCCAGATTGGCAATTAGAAATTTACGGAAAGAAAGAGCCATCAGAAGGTTTAGAAGCTCAAGCTAGTTCTTTGGGGATTTCTTCCAATGTCCAATTTTTTGATCCAGTAAAAAATATAGAAGTCAAATATTTAGAATCTTCTATATATATAATGTCATCTCGTTATGAAGGTTTCGGAATGGTGTTAATTGAGGCTATGGCATGTGGAGTTCCATGTTTGTCGTTTGATTGTCCATATGGTCCTAGCGATATTATTGCTGATGGTGAAGACGGTTTTTTAGTTTCTAATGGTGATATAACATTATTGGCTCAAAAGTTATTGTTGCTAATCGAAAATGATGGTTTGAGAACTAAGATGGGAAACAATGCAAAAGTCAATGTAAAGCGATTTTTACCTGAAACAATTTGCAATCAATGGGATGCACTTTTTAAATCGTTGACATCATGAAATCGCTACTAAAAATAATTTTGCACAAGCAAACACCTATTATTAAAAAGCGATACCATATGTTACCTCTTAAAAATAATATTTAAACATATGAAAAAAATAGTTATCCTAGTCGATCAAATGCATTCTCATGGTGGAATTGAAAAATTGGTTGCTATAAAAGCTAATTATTGGAGCACTGTTTTTGGCTATGAAGTTACTATTTTAAGCACCGAACAAGGAGGGAAGCCTTTAGTTTATAAATTAAATAAAGAGGTTATATTTCAAGATTTGGCTATAGATTTTGATAGAAAAAAGAGTTATTTTAGTTTAACGAGCGTTTTAAAATTACTTAAAAATATTGTTAGACTTCAACAATTTATAATTAAGAAAAAGCCCGATTTTATATTGGTTGCGTCGCATATTCCAATGACTTATGTTTTGCCTTTTTTGATAACCAAAAAGTCTAAAATAATAAAGGAGTTTCATTACACTAAGTTTTATGATACTAGACAAGGAATTAAAAATAGACTACTCATTTTTATTGAGTCAAAATATGATTATTTAGTAGTTTTGAGTAAAGAAGAGCAAAGCTTTTATTATTCAAATAACACGGTTGTAATTCCAAATCCAATTGAGGAGGAGTTAAACGAACCTTTAATTGCTTTATCTCAAAGACCACTTGTAGCCATAGCTATTGTTAGATTTGCTCCAGTAAAGCAATTAGAAAGTATGGTAGCAATTTGGGAACAGTTTTGCAAGAATCATCCAAAGTGGGAATTGCATTTATATGGTTCTATTGGGAATGAATATTATCAAAAAATATTTAATTTAGTTCAAGATAAGCAATTGCAATCAACAATAATATTCAAAGGACAAACTAATGAAGTTTTAAAGGTTTTACAAAGCGCAAGGATTTTATTAATGACCTCTATTCAAGAATGTTTTCCTATGGTTATTTTAGAAGCTAATGCTGTAGGTGTTCCTGTAATTTCTTTTGATTGCCCTACTGGACCAAGAAACATTATTCACGAAGCAAAAGATGGTTTTTTAATACCAGTTGAAGACCAAAATACTTTTGTAAATCGACTAGAGGAACTCTCTAATGATACTCTACTTTTGGATACTTTAGGAAACAATACAAAACATAATGCATCGAATTATATTCTTTCAAAAGTGATGAATCTATGGAATACTATTATATTTGCTAAATCATGATGAGAACACTAATTTTATTTATTGGTCAATTATTTTTTATTCCGCATGGAATATTGTTTTTGTTATCTAGTAATAAAGAGGTTATTGTTCGAGATTTGTATGCTAGAACTACAACAAAGCAAGGAGTTATTAATCAATGTTATGATTTAACTAAAGAGTTACTATTGAGTAAGTATTATAGAACTTTGTTTTACTTCAGAACACAAGGGATTTTCTCGAAAATATTACGAATTTTCTATCCCAAACAAGACTCATTTATAATCGATACACACACTAAAATAGGAGCCGGATTGCAATTAGCTCATCCATATGCAACAATACTTAACGCTGCTTCTATTGGAGAAAATGTTTATGTAAATCATCTAGTTACTTTGGGTGAAAAAGAGGGTAAAAAACCAATCATTGGAAATAATGTAAAGTTGCACGCCGGATGTATTGTAATTGGAGGTGTAACCATTGGTGATAATGCCATAATTGGTGCAGGAGCTGTGGTTGTTAAAGATGTTCCAGTAAATGGAGTTGCTGTAGGAAATCCTGCAAGAATAGTCAAAAAAAATAGTTAATGAATCTAATACCTGCAGAATATTACACTAACTTGTATTATCAATTTTTATTGTTAATGACCTTGTTTGTATTGGCTCAAGGTTTTACAAAATTAGAGTCGTCTCAAAATTTGAATACTAAAAACGTTCTGGGTTTTATCATTTTTGTTATTTTATTATTTTATATTGGTTTGCGTCCACTGAATTATCGATTTGGAGATATGGTAATTTATGATAGACAATTTCAAACGTATGTTTCAGGAGCACCATTAAAGATTGAAAAAGATTTATTTTTCGAATATTTTAAATTTGGTATAGCTCAAGTAGCCAGTTCTTCTGTGTTTTTCTTTCTATGTACCATTTTGTATTTAGTTCCTTTGTATCTAGCTTGTAAAAAGTTCTTTAAAGACTACTGGTTTTATGGTTTCTTTATGCTTGTAATTTCTTTTTCTTTTTGGACTTATGGTACCAATGGACTGCGAAATGGTATAGCCACAAGTCTTTTTTTGTACGGATTGTCTAAAGAAAAAAACTTTGTGATTCTAACAATATTGTTTGCTAGTACTTTTGTACATAAATCGATGTTGTTGCCATTATTTGCATATATAGCAACTTTAGTTTACAACAATTCAAAAGCTTATTTTTATTTTTGGCTAGCCTGTATTCCTTTATCTTTGGCTTTAGGTGGTTTTTTTATAAATTTCTTCATGACTATTGGAATTGTTGAAGAAAAAGCAGTAGAAGGGTATTTTGGACAGTTTGATCAAGCAGCAGAAGGAGTAGAATTGAATGTAGGTTTTCGTTGGGATTTTCTTTTATATAGTGCTTCAGGAGTATTTGCAGGATGGTATTATATATTTAGGAGAAAGTATCAAGACAAAATGTATTTACAATTATTAAATATTTACTTGTTTTGCAATGCTTTTTGGATATTGGTAATTAGAGCTAACTATTCCAACCGTTTGGCTTATTTGTCATGGTTTATGTTGGGTGTTGTTATTATTTATCCTCTTATAAAACATAAATTTTTTGAAAATCAACATCAAGTTGTAGTGCGAATTATTTTAGCTTATTTTGCTTTTACTTATATAATGAACGTATTTGTATATAAATTATAAATTAAAAATGAGTCCATTGATTAGTGTTATTATTCCTGTTTATAATGTTTCAAAATACTTGAAGCAATGTTTGGATAGTATAATTAATCAAACCTTTAAAAACCTAGAAATTATTCTTGTAAATGATGGTTCAACGGATGATAGTCTAAAGATATGTGAAGTTTATGAACAATTAGATTCTAGAATCGTTGTTATTTCTCAAGCAAATAAAGGATTAGCTGGAGCAAGAAATACAGGTGTCGAAAATGCAAAAGGTGCTTATTTAATGTTTGTTGATAGTGATGATTGGATGGAATTGCATGCCATAGAAACTGCATTTTCTAAAATTGATGAAGTAGATTTGGTTTGCTTTTCTTTTTACAAAGAATATCCAACTACACAAGTAGCTAGAGTTTTTGGTTTAAATGGAAAATATGAAGCTGCTTTTATGCAAAGAAGAATTACAGGTCCTATTAAAGAAGAACTTTCAGACCCAAGTCATTTAGAAACTTTAGTTACGGCTTGGGGTAAACTATATAAATCGGCTATCATTAAAGAAAACAAAATTCAAGCTAAAAATCTTAGTGAAATAGGAGCTTGGGAAGATGGTTTTTTTACTTGGGAGTATCTCAACCAGTCAAAATCGGTTTACATTTTGGATGTGCCAATGTATAACTATAGAAAGTTTAATTCAGAGTCTATTACTTCAAATTACAAAAATAGTTTATTAGACAAGACCAATCATATGTTCGATTTGCTTTCGGAACAATTAAAAAAGCATAATAAAGGAACCGACTATCTAGAAGCTTTCAACAATAGAATATGTCTTAGTCTTATTGGGTTGGGTTTGAATGAATCTTTTAACAAAGCTTCTTTTTTTACAAAATGTAAGAACATGAAAACGGTTCTTAATTCTAGACATCATAAAGTAGCCTTTAGAAATTTGGAATTGTGCTATTTTCCTATTCATTGGAAATTATTTTTCTTTTTTTCTAAATATAAATTAACAGTTCCTTTACTATTATTGTTACTAGCGATTAAAAAAATAATTAAAAAGTAATTTCAAAATGGAACTTCCAATTAGAATTTTACAACTTTTTACCATACTCAATCGCGGTGGAGCAGAAACCAACGTGATGAACTACTACCGAAATTTCGATAGATCTAAATTTCAGTTTGATTTTATTGTTCATCGTGAAGAGCCAGGTGCTTATGAAGATGAGATTATTGCTTTGGGAGGGAAAATATATAGATTGCCACCTTTTAATCCGCTGAAGATTAAAGAGTATAAAAAACAGATTGCCTTATTTTTTGACCAACATACTTATCCAATAATTCATGGAAATTGTTCAGAATTGGGAATTTATATTTATCAAGAAGCACAAAAAAGAAATACTCCAGTAATTATTGCTCACGGTCACAATGCCACAGATGGTTGGAATTTGAAATCGCCTTTTAGATATTATTATAAAAAGCGAATGATGCGTTACATAAATACCTATTTTAGTTGTGGCTATGATGCCGCTGTATGGCTTTTTGGTAAAAAAAATGCTAGTAAAGCCTTTACAATGACTAATGCTGTTGATACTAAAATGTTTGCTTATGATGAAGTCAAAAGTCTTCAGATAAGAAAACAATTAGAAGCATCTACCACACAAAATTTTATTCATGTAGGTCGCTTTAACGAACAAAAAAATCATGAATTTCTTATTGAAGTTTTCGCTGAATTGGTGAAATTGAATTTAAATAGAAAACTTTTTTTGGTTGGTAATGGTCAGTTAATGGAATCTATGAAAAAAAAAATTGCTGGTTTACAACTTGAAAAAAATGTAATTTTTCTCGGATTACGAAGTGATGTAAACGAATTGCTTCAAGCAATGGATGTGTTTTTGTTTCCTTCTTTGTTTGAAGGATTGCCAGTTTCTTTGGTTGAAGCACAAGCAAGTGGTGTAAAATGTTATATTTCTGATGGTGTACCTAAGGAAGCAATAATTGTAAATGATAATGTAAAAGTTATTTCTCTAAAGGAATCAGCATTAGTATGGGCGCAAACTATTCATTCTCAAAATGATTTTATTAAGAAAGATGTTTCTCAAGTTGTCATTTATAAAGGATATGATATTAACAAAAATGTTATCCTTCTACAAGAAAAATATTTACAACTATTGCAACAACATTCATGAAGAAGTTAACCATTTTCACACCAGCTTTTAATAGAGCTCATTTACTTCCCAGACTTTATGAAAGTTTGTGTAATCAAACTTGTCAAGATTTTGATTGGTTGGTTGTTGACGATGGTTCCACTGACGATACAAAAGCGCTAGTATCAAGTTGGATTAAGGAGAATAAGATTCCAATAAACTATATCTACCAAGAAAATCAAGGAATGCATGGCGCTCATAACACGGCTTATAGAGCTATAAAAGCTACTTTGAATACTTGTATAGATTCTGACGATTACATACCTTTGAATGGCGTTGCCTTGATTTTATCAAAATGGGAAACTATTGATCAAAAAAAGTATGCTGGACTTATTGGTTTAGATGCTTTAGAATCAGGTGTGATTTTGGGATCCAAATTTACTACTGAGTTTACTACTTTAGAGGATTTCTACAATAATGGTGGAACAGGTGATAAAAAATTGGTTTACCGAACTGAAATTATCACTAAATACCCTGAATATCCAATTTTTGAAGGAGAACGTTATGTTGGGTTAGGTACAAAATATCTATTTGTAGATAAAGACTATCAAATGGCTACCTTAAATGAGGTATTAGTTATTGTTGATTACCAGCCAACAGGTTCGAGTAATACGATGTTTTATCAATATATGAAATACCCAAAGGGATTTATATACAATAGGATAACGACGATGCGCTATTCTAAATCTACCAAAAGAAAATTCATAGAAGCAATACATTACATATCGAGTTGTATTATTTTAAAACGTAGTAACTTTTTAAAAGACTCTTCAGAGAAATTGTTAACTTTACTGGCAGTTCCATTTGGAGTAGCTTTGTATTTATTAATTCGATTTAAAACCAGAAAATAATTGTTTTGAAAAAAATAATAAGAACAGCCACCGTTTCTATTTCATTAGACGTCTTACTTAAAGGTCAATTGACTTTTTTGAAAGAGTATTATGAAGTTGTTGCTGTTTCTGGGCAAGATGCACATTTGGATAACGTTGCTAGTAGAGAAGGAGTTCGAACGATTCCATTGTCTATTCAGAGACAGATTTCGCCTTTCAAAGATTTTATTTCATTATTAAAATTGTATAAAGTTTTAAGAAAAGAAAAACCACTAATAGTTCATTCTATAACTCCTAAAGCAGGATTACTCACAATGATAGCTGGGTTTTTCGCAGGTGTGCCTATTAGAATTCACACTTTTACAGGATTGGTTTTTCCTTATAAAAAAGGGTTTTTGCATCATTTATTGTTGTTTTTAGATAAAGTTTTATGTCGTTTTGCAACCCATATAATTCCAGAAGGTGAAGGTGTAAAAAAAGATTTATTAGCTTTCAATGTTACAAAAAAACCTTTGAAAGTAATTGCTAATGGAAATGTAAATGGAATTGATTTAGATTTTTTTAATCCCAATGAAGTTTCTTTAGTTGAACTAGAAAACTTAAAACAACAATTACATATTATTTCTACAGACTTTGTTTTTGTTTTCGTTGGAAGATTAGTATCTGATAAAGGAATTAATGAGTTGGTTGCTGCTTTTACTAATTTGTCTAAACACAATTCAAATTGTAAATTGCTTTTGGTTGGTCCTTTCGAAAATGAATTAGATCCCTTAAATAGTGAAATATTAGATTTGATATCATCAAATAAATCGATAATTAGTGTAGGTTTTCAAGAGGATGTAAGGCCTTATTTAGCTATTTCAAATGTTTTTGTTTTTCCGAGTCATAGAGAAGGTTTTCCCAATGTTGTTTTGCAAGCAGGAGCCATGAATTTGCCCTGTATAGTAACTGATATTTGTGGTAGTAATGAGATAATTATTCCAAATGAAACGGGGATTATTATACCAGTTAAAAATGAAATTGCTATTTTTGACGCGATGCAACTGCTATTTTATGACAAAGATTTGTTTCAAAAATTGCAATCAAAATCAAGATTCAACATAGTTTCGCAGTTTCAACAAGAACTTGTTTGGAATAACTTACTTCAAGAATACAAAAGATTAGAAAACAATGTATAGAGAACTTTGTAAACCTTTTTTTGATGTCATCTCTGCTTTGATTGGATTGATATTGTTGTTTCCAATTTTTCTTGTAGTAACAGTATTTCTATTTTTTGCAAACGATGGTAAGCCATTTTTCTTTCAATTGCGTCCGGGTAAAGGAGGAAAGATTTTCAAAATCATCAAGTTTAAAACAATGAATGATAGAAAAGATGCTGAAGGTAATTTACTTCCAGATTCAGATCGGTTGACCAAAGTAGGAAGTTTTGTTAGAAAAACATCCTTAGATGAAATTCCACAATTATTAAATGTTGTTATTGGCGATATGAGTATAGTAGGTCCCAGACCATTACTAACCACTTACCTACATTTGTATAGTGATTTTCAAAACAGGAGGCACGAAGTAAAGCCAGGTATTACAGGTTGGGCACAAGTTAACGGAAGAAATGCTATTTCGTGGGATAAAAAATTTGAATTAGATGTTTGGTATGTAGATCATATTTCCTTTTTATTAGACCTGAAAATTTTATTTAAAACCGTTCAGAAAGTAATAAAAAGTGATGGAATAAATGCTGCTGATTCTACAACAATAGAGCCTTTTCAAGGGAGTTGAATAATATAATAAACTGATATGCAAAATATTGTAATTATAGGAGCCGGAGGTTTTGGACGTGAAGTAAAAACCATAATAGATGCAGTAAATAAGGTTGAGAAAATCTATAATTTTATCGGATATTATGATGATGGCATTGAAAAAGGTACTATGATAAATAATTTTCCTGTTTTAGGAAATCTTCATGATTTGAATTCCAGTTCTGAGCCAATTTCTGTTCTTTTAGGCATTGGAGAGCCTACTACTAAAAGTAAGATTATAGCTAAATTGTCTAGTGATAAAATAAACTTTCCTACGCTAATTCATCCATCAGTTCAAATTTCAGAAGATGAGGTAGCAATTTCTAAAGGTTGTATTATTTGTGGCGGGACCATAATCACTTGTAATATCGTGATTGGAAGTTTTGTAACAATCAATCTAAACTGTACTATTGGTCATGACACAATTATTGATGATTTTTCATCCTTTATGCCTTCAGTTAATATTTCAGGAGAAGTGCATATTCAGGAGAAAGTTTATGTTGGCACCGGTGCAAAAATTATAAATCAACTAACTATAGGAATAGGAACTATTATTGGCGCCGGAGCCGTAGTTT
Organism: Flavobacteriaceae bacterium; assembly: GCA_947457105.1. Lineage (GTDB taxonomy): Bacteria > Bacteroidota > Bacteroidia > Flavobacteriales > Flavobacteriaceae > Flavobacterium. The sequence continues at coordinate 13,505 of CANGUP010000004.1, read as the reverse complement.
CAAAAAGTTTACCAGATTATTGTACAGCAGTTGGAATACCTGCTAAACCTATAAAGTTTCATAATCATGAATAAATCCAAAATATGGCTTTCCTCACCTCACATGGGTGGTTCAGAACTAAAGTATATACATGAAGCTTTTGATAGCAATTGGGTTGCTCCATTGGGACCTAATGTAGCTGGTTTTGAACAAGATTTAGAAAATTATATAGGAAATAATGCCTTTGTTGGTGCCTTAAGCTCTGGTACTGCTGCACTTCATTTAGGTTTGATTTTACTTGACGTAAAAGCAGGAGATGAAGTTATTTGTCAGAGTATGACTTTTTCAGCTTCAGCAAATCCGATAGTCTATCAAGGCGCCACACCAATTTTTATTGATAGTGAGCTTGATACGTGGAATTTATGTCCCAACGCCTTGGAAACTGCCATAAAGGATAGAATTTCTAAAGGCAAAAAACCAAAAGCTATTATTGCTGTTCATTTGTATGGAATGCCTTATAAGATTGATGAGGTGCGTAGTATAGCCAATAAATATGAAATTCCGATTCTTGAGGACAGTGCAGAGGCTTTAGGGAGTACTTATAATGGACAAAAATGTGGCACTTTTGGCGATATTAGTGTCTTGTCGTTCAATGGAAATAAGATAATTACTACCTCAGGAGGAGGAGCAATAGTTACCAAGAATAGTGACTTGAAAAATAAAGCTATTTTTTTAGCTACTCAAGCAAGAGACAATGCACCACATTATCAGCATAGTGAAATTGGGTATAATTATAGAATGAGTAATATATGTGCCGGAATAGGTAGAGGTCAAATGGAAATTTTAGATGTTCACGTTGCTAAACGAAGAGCAATGCATGATTTTTATAAGAATATTTTTAAAGAAAATACTGCAATTACAGTTTTTTCTGAGCCGAATGAAAATTATTATTCTAATCATTGGTTGTCTGCTATTTCTGTAAATTCTTCATTAAATGGAGGTAAATCAAGAGAAGATTTAAGACTTTTATTAGAAACTGAGAACATTGAAAGTCGTCCTTTATGGAAGCCCATGCATTTACAATCTGTTTTTAAGGATGCGCCCTATTATGGAGGAACTGTTTCAGAAAATTTGTTTGATACAGGTCTTTGTCTTCCTTCGGGTTCTAATTTGACAGAAGAGGAAAAAAAACGCATAAAAAATGTTATAAATATTTTTTAAGATTTTTTTAAGAACTTTTTTTTCTTATTTTTACCATTATTAAAAAGAAGTAATCATTGAAAAACAATATCTTGAGAAATTTTTTTACTGACTTTTTTAAGACTTTTTCCGAGATTAATTTTGGATTTAGCCTTAAAAACTTGAGTTATTTACCTCGATGGGTTATACTGTTGATTGATGTTTTTATTGTTTTTTTATCAGGGGTTGTTACTTATTTTCTTTTTCAAGGGCTTAAGTTAAATTACATTCCTAAAGAACATCTCTCTATTGGAACCGCTTTATACCTTTTTGTTAACATCTTTTTCTTTTGGATTTACAGAACTTATTCTGGAATTATTAGACACTCTTCTTACATTGATGCCTTAAAATTGTTTTTTTCTCAGTTTTCTACATTTGTAGTGCTGATTTTATTTAACTTTTTTGTTTTAATATTAGATAAACCAAAACTGTATTTAACTACTGGTGCTTTTATCAATGCTGTTTTATCTTTTAGTTTTTTGTTTGTTTTTCGAATGCTTGTTAAGCAAGCTTTTGAATTACTCTTCAAAGAAGCCAGTTCAGAAAAAAGAATGGTAGCTATTATTTATGGTTCAGATGCTAATGCCTCTGCCGTAGCTTCTGCATTGAAAGCTGAGACACCTGGAAGGTTTAAACTTGTTGGTTTTATTGATAAAAATAATCAGAATTCGACAAAAAGGATATTAGATCTTCCTATTTTTCAAATAAAGAAAAATATTCCTGTTTTGATGCGTTCCAAAAAAGTTGAAGCATTAATTATTGCTGATAAAAGTCTGACCAAAGAAGAACGTTTAACAATAGTGGATGAATGTATAGAATATAGATTTAAAGTATATACCCTTCCTGTAGTTTCTGATTGGTATGATGAAAAAGAAATTTCCAAAAACATTAAGAACTTTGAAATTCAAGACTTATTAGAACGAAAACCAATCGTTTTAAATACCGATAGCATTTCTTCTAAACTTAAAGGAAAATCAATTTTGGTTACTGGAGCAGCAGGTTCTATCGGTAGTGAAATTGTAAGACAAGTACTTCATTTTAATCCGAAGAAAATTATATTGTTGGATCAAGCAGAAACACCACTTCATTCTTTATCGTTAGAGATTTTAGGGTTAGGTTTGTCAGTTGAGGTGGTTAATGTCATTGCCGATGTTAGGGATTATGCAATTTTAGAAAGATTGTTTATAACTTATCAACCCGATGTAGTTTATCATGCCGCTGCTTATAAACACGTTCCAATGATGGAAGAAAATCCCTCACAAGCCATTTTTACCAATGTTTTGGGAACAAAAAATGTTACTGATTTGTCTAATAAATATCATGTAGAGCGTTTTGTAATGATTTCTACAGATAAAGCGGTAAATCCAAGCAGTATAATGGGAGCTAGCAAGCGAATTGCTGAAATGTATGTGCAATCGATACATTTTAAACATATAAAAAACAATTCAGATTGTTACACTAAATTTATTACTACTAGATTCGGAAATGTATTGGGTTCGAATGGCTCTGTAGTTCCATTGTTTACAAAACAAATCCAAGAAGGAGGTCCAATTACTATAACACATCCTGAAATCATACGTTATTTTATGACTATTCCAGAAGCTTGTCAGCTTGTATTGGAAGCATGTTCAATGGGTAATGGAGGCGAAATTTATATTTTTGATATGGGCAAACCAGTTAAAATTATTGATTTAGCTAAAAAAATGATTCGTTTGGCAGGATACCAACCCGATAAAGAGATTAAAATAAAAGTTGTTGGGTTACGACCAGGTGAAAAACTGTATGAAGAATTATTGAATAATTCTGCACAAAATTTAACAACGCATCATGAAAAGATAACTATTGCGGTTGAGGTTTGCGATGATTTTGAAATTGTTAGTCAACAAGTAGAAGAGTTGATAAGCATTTCTTTTGGAGGCAACTCAGACATGATAGCTGCAAAAATGAAAAATATAGTTCCAGAGTATAAAAGCATTAATTCTGTATTCCAAACTTTAGATATATAAGTTAAAGACCCTTATGTTTATACCAAATAGAATGTAAATTGAATGGTTTTTTAATATATTTGTCACCAATTAATTATATTTCTTTCGAATGAAAAACTATTTCTTTTATATATCAATACTTTTTCTGTTTCTTTTTTCTTCTTGTATTTCTAAAAAAAAGTATGTTTATCTTCAGGGTTCACAAGACTTTAGCAATATATCTACCAATTATGACCCAATAATTCAAAATGACGATTTGTTGTCTATTACAGTAACTACACAAGAGGTTGAGGCTGCTTCACCTTTTAATTTACCTAGTTATTTGGTAGATAATGAAGGTAAAATAGATTTTCCTGTTATTGGTGATATACAAGTTTCAGGTTATTCTATAAAAGAGTTAAAAAGCATGCTAAAGCAAAAATTGGCTGTACATCTTATAAATCCAGTTATAAATATTAAGATATTAAATTTTAAAGTTACAGTTTTGGGCGATGTGCTTCAACCAGGAGTGAGGTCATTTAATAATCATAGAGTAACTCTATTTGATGCTCTAGGTGCTTCTGGAGATTTAACAGTTTTTGCAAAAAGATATAATATATTGATTGTAAGAGATATTCAAGGATTAAAAACCTTCAATAGAGTTGACATCACCAAAGCAGATTTTGTAAATTCACCATTTTATTATATGGATCAAAATGATTTGGTCTATGTAGAACAAAGGAAAGCTAAAATTGATGCATCAGCATTGCCAAATTTACCTATATATGCCTCAATTTTTAGTTTATTGTTAACTGTTACTTTATTAGTAACTAAATAATAATTATGCTAAATTTATTGTCTCAAAAATCGAATTCAGAAGCACAAAATGAAGTTACTTTAAAGGAACAAATCTTTAATTATCTTCAGCATTGGAAGTGGTTTGTAATGTGTGTTTTAGTACTTCTAACTATCACTTTTGTTTATTTAAGATATTATGTTGTGGAATATGGAGCTGCTTCTTCCATTTTGATAAAAGACGAAAAAAAAGGGGGTACTAGTGAGTTCTCCGCTTTTAGTGATTTGAATATTTTCTCAGGAAAGAATAATGTTGACAATGAGATTTTTATTTTAAAATCTAGACAATTATCTCAGGATGTTGTTAAAAAAATGGATTTAGATATCTCTTATTTCAGTGAAGGAACAGTTGTTTTTAATGAACTTTATAATGATTCACCAATAAAAGTTATTTTCACTGACAAAAAAGAGGATTATAATGAGAATTCGTTAAGCTTCATAATTAGAGTTATTTCAAATGAACAATTTGAAGTACTGAATGTTGAAAAGAAGAATTCGAAGCGCTATAGTTTTGGTCAAAAAGTGCCTTCTAAATTAGGGAGTTTTATTGTTAAGTTAAATTCGTATCCAATGCCTGAGAATATTGTTGATATCACTGTTGTGAAATCAACCTTAGAAGAAAGAGCTAATGGTTTTAGAGGTAGGTTGACGGTATTTTCAGTTGAGAAAACCAATGTTATTAATTTAGGTATAACAGATCAAATACCTAAAAGAAGTGTTGATTTTTTAAATGCATTGGTAGAACAATATAATGAAGATGCTGTAAGGGATAGAAATCAAGTTGCAGAGTTTACCAAAGAATTTATCAACAACCGATTAGACATCATTACCAAAGAATTAGGTGGTGTGGAAGGGCAAGCCGAACAGTTTAAAAAAGACAAAGGATTAGTTAGTTTAGAGTCAGATGCTGGATTGAGTATTGGAGGTGCAGTTGATTACAATAAATCGATTCTGGCTATTGAAACAGATTTAAAAGTAAGAGATTTTCTATTAGATGAAATTAGAAAAACAAACAAAGACGAATTATTCCCTACAAATGTAGTATCAGCTACAGAAACTTCTTCTAATTATATTACAGAATACAATGATCTTGTTTTAGATAAAAGAAGGTTATCCAAAAGTGCCACTGAATCCAATCCAAAAGTTAAAAATATTGATTTGAGGATTTCGGAGTTAAGAGAAAATATCATTCAAAGTTTATTAAGTAAAAAGAATGATTTAGCTATACAAAAAAGAGATTTATTAAAACAACGTTCCCTTTATAATGGAAAAGTGTATCAGGTTCCTACCAATGAACGAAATTATAATGAAATCGCTAGGCAGCAAAATATAAAGCAATCTTTGTATTTATACCTTTTACAAAAACGAGAAGAAACAGAAATATCATTAGCGGTTACTTCTGCCAAAGCTAAAGTTATTGACAATGCTTATCTAACAGGACCAATTTCACTTAAGAAATCGATGTTTTATCTTGGCGCGATTATTTTAGGATTATTACTTCCGTTTGGAGTATTATTTTTAATTAATTTCTTTGATACTAAAATTAAGTACCGACAAGATATTGAAGGTAAAGTTTCTATTCCTTTCTTGGGTGATTTGCCAAAATCTGAGACTAATGAAGTAATTATTCAATCTAATAGTAGGTCTAGTTCTGCAGAAGCGATTAGAATCATTAGAACCAATTTAGAGTTTATGCTTGCACATGTTCCTGAAAATGCTTGTAAAACTATATTTGTAACATCATCTTTGCCTAAAGAAGGAAAAACATTTTGTGCCATTAATTTAGCGACTACTATTGCTTTGTCAGGGAAAAAAGTATTAATAATTGGTTTAGATATTAGAAATCCTAAACTGGATCAATATATTGTTCTACCAGCTAAAGGTATTACAAACTACTTGAAAAAACCAAACGAAGACATCAAGGAATACATTGTTAAAGTAAAAGATTTTGATAATTTTAATGCCTTGCCATCTGGTGTTATTCCGCCAAATCCTGTAGAGTTATTGATGAATGATAAGCTTACCACTTTATTTGATGAACTTAAAAAGCAATATGATTATATAGTTGTCGATACAGCTCCAGTGAGTGTGGTAACAGATACTTTATTGATTGCTAAAAATGCTGATGCTTTTATTTATGTAATGCGTGCCAATTATCTTGATAAGCGAATGCTTAAATTTGCTGAAACATTATATAAAGAGAATAAGTTGCCTAACATGTCAATTGTTTTAAATGATACTGAAGTTAAGAAAACTTACGGTTACGGTTACGGTTATGGTTATGGTTATGGTTATGGTTACGGCTATGGTTATGGCTATGGTTATGGCTATGGGGTTGAAGAAAAAGAATTAACGTTTATTCAAAAAATAAAAGCATTATTCGCTAAAAATAAATAAATTTTATCAAGGTTTAAATAAAACATTGTTTTGAAAAGCTTCCTTTAAAGGTTCAAGGTTTTTCAAAACAATTTTTTTATGAAATGAATCTACATGTTTCATGTGATGTACATCAGAACCTACAAAGTCTATTAAATTTTCTTTTAATAAATAATCTGCAGTTTTTGCTACCATCGGACCATAATAGCCAACGGTTGACAATAAATTGATTTGAAACATACAACCTGCATGTTTTAATTTTTTATATTCTTGGAGGTTGTTGTGGTAAAAATTGTATCGTTCAGGATGCGCTAAAACTGGTTTGTATCCAGCTACTTGCAAATCAAATATAATGTTATACAATTGTAATGGAGCGTTAATGTATGACATTTCTACTAAGACAAAATTTTCTTTAAGTGTCAATAATGTTTCTTCTTGAAATAACTTTCTAAACTTATCGTCAAGCATATATTCTGCAGCAGCTTTAAACGGATTGTCAATAATATTGTCTTTTAGGTGACTTAATGTTGTTACAAGAGTTTTTTCAATTTTAGTTTTGGAATTTTCCCAAACATGTTCCATTACATGAGGTGTTGTAATAAAATTACAGAATCCTAACTTTTTTAATTCGTTTATCAATGTCAAAGTATCTTCAATATCTTTTGATCCATCATCTATTGCAGGCAATAAATGCGAATGAATATCCGTATAATCATTAGGGATTATGTCTTTTAGGAATGGGCTATTTTTTTTAAAGAAAAACAAAGTATTAGCTATTTTTTTACAAAGTAACAAATATTAATTAAAACAACAGAATTGCTCAATATAATTATGTTAAATTACTATATTTGTTTTTTAAAATTGAGGATAAATAAGTTAATTTCGATATAAATTTTCCAAAGAAATAAATGAAAGATAATCAGGAATCACAAAATTGGGATTTAATAATAAAAGGACATTCCTCTCTCTTCGATTTGAATTTCAGTGATTTGTGGAGGTACAGAGACTTACTAGCCATGTTTGTAAGAAGAGATTTTGTAAGCTTCTATAAACAAACTATTCTTGGGCCATTATGGTTTTTTATTCAACCTATATTTACAACAATTGTATTTTCCTTCGTTTTTGGGAACTTAGCAGGAATTAGTACAGATGGTTTGCCAAAATTTCTATTTTACTTAACTGGAATCACCTCATGGAATTATTTTTCTGATTGTTTAACCAAAACCAGTACTGTATTTAGGGATAATGCCAATATTTTTGGAAAAGTATATTTTCCAAGATTGATAATGCCAATAAGTATTGTTGTAAGTAATTTGGTGCGTTTTGGAGTGCAGTTATTACTTATGATTTGTATGATGGTTTATTTTTACTTTTTTCCAATTCAAGGAACAAGCTTTGAAGTAACTTCTGGAATTTTTCTCTTCCCTCTATTAGTGATTTTAATGGCTCTTCTGGGTTTAGGATTGGGATTAATAATTACCGCAATGACAACAAAATATAGGGATTTAACATTTTTAGTGACTTTTGGTGTTCAGTTGTTAATGTATGCAACAACTGTAATTTATCCATTAAGTTACGCTAAAGAAAAAGGTTACAGTACTATAGTTGAGCTAAACCCAATGACTGGAATAATAGAAGCTTTTCGATATGCTTTTTTAGGAAAAGGTGAGTTTACTTTAGGGAGTATAGGGTATTCTATTGTAGTTACACTAATAATTTTATTCTTAGGAATTATCATTTTTAACAAAACCGAGAAAAATTTCGTTGATACAATATAATGGCAGATACAATAATAAAAGTTGATAATTTATCTAAAGCCTACCAAATCGGTCAGATAGGTTCAGGTACATTGTCTAAAGATATTGATCGTTTTTGGCAAACAAAAATTTTAGGTAAAGAAGATCCGTTTCTTAAAATTGGTGAAACTAATGATCGAAGTGTAAAAGGAACAAGCGATATTGTTTGGTCATTAAAAGACATCAACTTTGAGGTTAATCAGGGCGAAGCTATTGGAATCATCGGAAAAAATGGCGCTGGAAAAAGTACTTTACTAAAACTTCTTTCAAGAGTCACAAGTCCTACTACAGGACAAATTAAAGTAAAAGGAAGAATTTCCAGTTTGCTAGAAGTTGGTACAGGTTTTCATCCCGAACTATCAGGAAGAGAAAACATCTACCTTAACGGAGCAATTCTTGGCATGCGCAAAAAAGAAATTACTAGAAAATTAGATGAAATTATCGATTTTTCTGGAGTCGACAGGTATGTAGACACACCAGTAAAACGTTATTCTTCTGGAATGTATGTTCGATTGGCTTTTGCTGTAGCTGCGCATTTAGAAAGTGAAATCCTAATTGTTGATGAGGTTTTAGCGGTTGGAGATGCCGAGTTTCAGAAGAGGTGCCTTGGTAAAATGGGCGACATTTCTAAAGGTGAAGGACGAACCGTTTTGTTTGTGAGTCATAATATGGCAGCTATAAAAAGTTTGTGTAATTCTGGTATTTTGTTAGAAAATGGTTTATTAAAATATTCAGGAAAAGTTAATGATTTAGTTGATTTTTATCTTAATCATTCTTCAATAAATACAAACTCTAAATATTTCATTAATAAAGAATCAAATAAAATGAATGGAATTGTTTCGGTTGAAATACTTGATGAAAAAGTATTTATTGATCACAAACAACCCATAAAAATTGAAATTAAATTTAACAACCCAATTGAAAATTGTAATGCAGGAATTGCGCTTTTAAATTACAGTAAGACAAAAATTTTTACAACGGTTCATAAAATTGAAAAATCAACTAGTAGTTTAATTTGTGAAATACCTTCTGGATTATTATTAAAAGGATCGTATAGTATAGATGTTGCTTCATTCGGTGAAGTAGTTTATGATTATTTGAATGATATTTGTTTCTTTCAAATTGAAGATCTTGATAATGATTATAAAATATATTCTGGAAATATTGGCGATATCAAAATTGATTGTAAATGGTTAGAAAGTTAAAAAAATGGATAAAAAAAATAACGCAAAGAAGTATAAAAACGTTATTTATAAATCCTTCAGTTAAAATTTATCCTAATGTTGTTTTAAATACAGAATATGGAGGGACCATAACGATTGGTGCAAAGTCAGAGTTATTACATGGTGTCATTTTGATGACCTATGGTGGTAATATTATAATAGGTAACAAATGTTCAATTAATCCATATACAATTTTATATGGGCATGGAAATCTAACTATCGGAAATAATGTTTTAATTGCTGGTCACACACTAATTATCCCTGCAAATCATATTTATACAGATATAAATAAGCCTATCAATGTGCAAGGTTTAACAATGAAAGGTATAATAATTGAAGATGATGTTTGGATTGGTTCAGGGTGCAGAATTTTAGATGGAGTAACTATTGGAAAAGGAGCTATTGTTGCAGCTGGTGCTGTTGTAAATAAAACTGTTGAACCCTACACTATTGTGGGAGGTATTCCTGCCAAATTAATAAAAAATAGACTATAAATTCTTTCTTATGAAATCGCCATTAGCAACTTTTTTGCGCAAGTAATTATAAAATTATCGAACTCCGATGAAAAATAATGCAATTGTGAGATAAACCCCAACAAATAAAAAGGCGATACCACTTGCCTGTAGGCAAATAGGTATATGACTGTTAAAAAATAAATTTTGCATATATGAAATTGAAAAAACTTCGAAAAATTTTTAGAATTCTTTTTCCAAAAAAATACAGCAGAACAGAGGCTTTTGAACTTAATTTAAATCAAAATAACTTAATTGCAAACTATATCAAGGATGGTGATGTGTATAAAGTTAAACTAACAGATGGAAATCAACTTTTTTTAAGAGATTATAATTATAGTGATTACGATGTATTTAAACAAATTTTCAATTTTAAAGAATATCAAATAATTCTTGATTTGTTTAGATTAAATACGGAGTTTTCAAACCAAAAAATTGTTATCGATGCGGGTGCAAATATTGGTTTAACAACACTTTTTTTTGCTAATTCTCTTTTAGATTATAAAATTTTTTCAATTGAGCCATCCTTCGATAATTTTAAAATGTGTGAGAGAAATATTCAAAATAGTAATGTAAAATTGTATGAGAGAGCATTAAGTGAAAAGGAAAATATGCGCTATTCAGTTGAACGTAATTTTAGAGATAAAAAAGATTGGTCTATAACAACTAAAAGTGATGTTACTGGAGCTGTAATAGGAATATCTGTATCAGAGATAATCAAAGATAATGGGCTAAAATACATCTCATTATTAAAAATTGATATTGAAGGAGCAGAAAGATTTATCTTTAATATGGAGAACGATTTATCATATCTCAAAATTACACAGATTGTTGCTTTAGAAATTCATGACGAATTTAATATTAGAAATTCAATAGAAAATATTTTAGTTGAAAATAATTTTTTATTGTTTAATTCTGGAGAATTGACAATTGGAATAAATAAAAACTTCACATTTGAAATTGAATAATCCTAAAATTACAGTCATAATGCCAACATATAATTGCGAATTATATGTTGCTGAGGCTATTGAAAGTATACTAGGACAAACATTTACCGATTTTGAGTTTTTAATTATTGATGATTGTTCAACAGACAGTACAATAAACATTATAAATTCATACAACGATAATAGGATAAAAGTTATAACAAAAGAAAGAAATACAGGTTATACAGAAAGTTTAAATTATGGTATAGGTATTGCAAATGGTAAATATATTGCCAGAATGGATGGTGATGATATTAGTTTGCCAACACGATTTGAAAAGCAGCTTGAGGCATTTGAAGTAGATAAAGATTTAATTTTATGCGGCACAGCAATTCAAGTGATAGGTACAAATGAAGTTAAAAGACATCCAGTAAAACATGAAGATATAAAAGTGAAGTTATGTTTTTCCAATGCTTTTTTTCATCCTACGGTAATGATTAGGAAAGATATTTTTAATAGAGTAAAATACAATAAAGATTTTGAACCAGCAGAAGATTATGATTTGTGGACCAAAATAGTTTTTTTGGGAAAAGTAACGAATATTGATGATGTTCTTCTAAATTATAGAGTGCATAATAATCAAGTTTCAAACTATAAAAGCAATATTCAAATTGAAGCAATGTACATTGCTCAATTAAGAATGTTTCAAGAATTGTTAAGTAATGAAATAATAGAATTAGAAATTTATAAAAAAGCTTTCAAAAATAAAAAGACCGAATCAATTGATGAGTTTTTTAATGTTGCAAAATTATTTAAAAAAATAAAGGAGAATAACAACCAACTTAAAGTTTATAAACAACACAAATTCAATAGATGGTTGCAAAAAGCTAAAGTCAATTTTGTTAAAAATTATTTTGAAATAAATGGTTTTAATATAAAGGTTTTTTTAATAATTCTTTCAACGTTTAGTTTTGTTGATATTTTTCTGATTATTAAAAAAAGTTTTTGGTTTAAAATAAACAGACTTTGATTAAGAGTTATTATTTTTTAGAAAACATTTATTTTATTTTTTTTAACTTCAGATAGAAAATCGCTTTTATAAAAGTACAAATGAAAATCCTATTCATATCAATGCCTTCAGTTCACTTAATTCGTTGGGTTGAGAATCTTAAAGATTCTGAACACGAATTGTTTTGGTTTGATGTTTTAGAAAAGGGTAAACTGCAAACTATAGATTCGGTACAACAATTTACCAATTGGAAAAATAGAAAATTACCCTATTTAAAAGGAGAACATTTTTTAAGAAAAAAATTCCCCAATGTATATGATAATTGGAATTCGTGGGTTGAGGTTACAGCTAATCAAGCTCTTGAAAAAATTATTTTAGAGATTCAACCCGATGTAATTCATAGTTTTGAGATGCAAAGTTGTAGCTATCCAATTTTAAAAACAATGAATAAATATTCGTCAATAAAATGGATTTATTCTTGTTGGGGAAGTGATTTATTCTATTATCAAAACGATGATAGTCATCTTGCCAAAATAAGAAACGTTTTAAAAAGAGTAAATTTTATTCACACCGATTGCTATAGAGATTATCATTTAGCAGTAAAATTAGGTTTTATTGGGAAACATTTGGGTGTAATTCCGGGTGGTACTGGCTTTAATTTAGAAAAATTGAATGATATAAAACTTCCTATTTCAGAAAGGAAAGTTATACTCGTAAAAGGGTATCAACATTTATTTGGGAGGGCTTTGCCAGTAGTAAAAGCTCTTGAAAGTATTTTATCATCAATTGAAAATTATAAAGTAGTAATTTATGGCGCTCACAATGAGGTACTCAATTACGTTACTGATAAAAAATTACCTTTTGAAGTTTTTGATAGACATGCATTAAGTCACCAACAAGTTTTGGAATTCATGGGAAAATCTATCATAGCCATAGGAAACAGTATTTCAGATGGAATGTCCAATACGCTTTTGGAAGCCATCGTAATGGGAGCTTTTCCAATTCAGTCTAATCCTGGCGGTGTTTCTGCTGAAATTATTTCGAATAATGAAAACGGATTTTTAATTGAAAATCCTCATGATATTGCAGCTATTACTAATTTAATTGTAAAGGCTTTAAATGATTTTGAATTACTTAAAAGTGCTAATGATAAAAATACTATTTTAGCAGAACAAAGATTAAGTTTCGAATTTAATAAAATGAAAGTTAAAGAATTGTATTCTTCTTTTAAGAAGGATTAAATTTCAAAAATTAAGCAAAATGAGACACTTATATAAGAAAATTAAGAATCGATATTATTGGGGTGAACGCTTATTAAATGATCCAGTATTGGTTGATGCAAAAGAAAAAAGCCGTCTAGAAATAGAAAAAAAACCTTCTAGAACTGAAATTATCAATCATATAATTCAATTTTTAGATAAAGAAGATTTAAATTATCTTGAAATAGGTGTTAGAAATCCTGATCATAATTTCAATAAAATACAGGCAAAAATTAAATATAGTGTTGACCCAGGAGTTGAATTCGAAGCTAATCCTGTAGACTTTCAATTAACGAGTGATGCTTTTTTTGAAGCGCTAAAAACAGGTGATATTTTAGATAAAGATAAAAAGTTTGATATCGTGTTT
>CANGUP010000003.1 GCA_947457105.1 Flavobacteriaceae bacterium | reverse complement strand
GATTGAGGATTTTATAAAATTAAATGATTTGCAAATAGCAACTGGAGTATATAGTATGCCATACGATGCACCAAAATGGTTCGCACCAAAAGTTGGTCAAAAAGTTTATATTGAGAAAGGAATTACACAAGGTTCAATGTATTTCGTTAATGAAGAAACAAGTGAAGTTTTCTTGTATGAAATTCAATTGTAAGTAGTAAATAATCCTCAATTATAAACAATTCCTATTCTTAAATGGTTAATAATTAAACCAATATCATATTAAACAATTCTTAATTTTTACTATTTTTATTCCATTAACCAATAAAACTATTTTAATTATGAATTTAAAAAACTTTATTATCGGAGGAATAGTTGGTGGAATTGTCGACTTCCTTTTGGGTTGGCTGCTTTGGGGTATTTTGTTTGCAGACTTCTTTGAGTCAAAAGATGAAAGTCAAATGAATATGGCATTTATTTTTATGGGATGCATGACATTTGGATTTACAATTTCTTATATTTTTTCTAAATGGGCTAATATTTCAACCGCGCAATCAGGACTAAAAGCTGGAGCAGTAATTTCATTATTCCTTACCTTATTCCATAATTTTTTCCATTATAGTGAAGTAGTAACTCCAAACTATAAAATAATTACTTTTGATGTTCTGTTAACCGTATTATGTGGCGCCATTGTTGGTGCAGTAATTGGTATTGTAAACGGAAAAATAAAATAATGTTTTTATAAAATAGATAATCAAACCACGAGGCTTAACTCGTGGTTTTTGATTTTAAATTCTACCTATTCTTAAAATACAATATTGGTAGTTGGAATACTATTAACAAATATGCTTTTATCAGATTTCAAACTAATTCCATTTCTATCGCCTTCAAAAGTTACTTTAGCATTTTTCAATTCAAATGTTTTCCCAACCAGATTTCTTGTGTTTTTATGAGCATGAAAAAACCTCGGTAAATTAGGTGGTATTTGATTGGGTGCTTGAGTACTAAATAACGTTTGCCCAAAATAAAAATGCATAGGATAAATAACACTATCCATCGTCAAGGAATCCCTGCTTTTAATGAAGATATAACGACCTTTAAAGTCATTATCCTTGTAGAGTTTTGTAAATGCTTTTACAATTTCAAAATCGGAGAAAACTATTAAATCATAATCGGTTTTATTTTCTATAATAACCGTTTCTTTTGATTTTGCTTTAACATAACTCCTACTCACAAAATCAAAACCTGTTTTTAAAGTATCTGAATAATTACCAATAAGCAGCACATTATTTTGCGTAGGCTTTACAAAACTTTCATAGAAACCTTTTGGTTCTAAATCGCTCTTTCTTAAAGGTTCGTCTTTCTTTAAAAACATTATTCCAAAAGCTATAATAAGTATTATGATTCCTAGAAGCCCTAACATGAATTTAAAATCGCCCATTACTCTATTCCGAATCTTTAATTCGTAGGCATCGGTTGGTACATAGAACAAATAATGCAAACCTTTAAACATGGTTTCAAAGAAGAATACTATTCCTGGCTTGTCAATATGACTTGCTATTTCTCGCATTTCTTGATACATCAAATGTTTTACTTTAGCTTCTTTCTTAACCAAAACCTCTGAAGGAACAAGCGCAATTAATTCCGATACTTTTTTAAATTCGTCTTCGTGTTTTAACTTTCCTTTGCTAGTCATTTCAACAATGTAGCCATCCAGCTTGAACTCCAAGCGATAAGTCAATAAATCAATAACTTCCATAGGAAGAAACTCTAAGTATTTTAGCAACACTTTCAAAGCAATAAAATCTTGTTGCTCCAATCGTGTGATGACAAATTGATTTAATTCGTTAGATAAATTAGTAGAAATTTCTTGTTTTAAAGCACTATACTCGTAGGAATCAAAATTGGGAACGCCATAGTCTTTCAAGAAATTAAACCGTTCAAAAAGCAACGAATAGAATTCTTCATTGGTTAGCAAAAACCGAAGTAAAGCGCTGTTGTTATTGAGTGCTTCTAGAAAACGCTCTACATCGTTAGTATTGAATTTTGATCTATCAATACGAACTTCGGTCTTCAATAACTTTTCATATTTGACTATCGTTTCCGAATCCAAATGCGAAAGCGATTGAGGATTTAACATCTTTAGATATTGATAACAATGAATAAAACTCATACTTTGTGTAATAAATCGCTTACCACAATGATACGAAAATAATCATTAATTGAAAAAATGTAATATTCTTTATCTCAAAAGAAATTTGGTAGGATATGAATGCTTTTGAATGCTTTTAAATGCTTTTGACATAGAGTGAACGATTTTGAACGATTGCTACCCATTTTATAGGTGTTTGGTTCGTAGTTTGTTCCTAAGCGTTTCGCAAAAACTAACCTTTTATCGAACATGGTAGGAACAAAGCCAAAACAAAACCAGAAAATCGAATAGTATCTTTGACAAATAAGTTAGAATTACGCCGATTTTTTTATTAATCCCAGCTCTGCTATGTCTACTGACTTCGAAGTAATAATAAACCTAGGCTTGCGCTTGCATTTCTATATTTGTGGAAAATACTAATATATTTTCAATTCTAATTTTATAGGTTTGTTTGGTCAGTGATTGCAGCAGCATCAGAGCGAAAGCTGAGTAACATTACCTACAATATTAAAAAACTTGAAACTATGTAACAAATTAGAATTAATTTGTACTTATTTGTATCAATCAAACATCATCAAACATCATCAAACATCATCAAACATCATCAAACATCATCAAACATCATCAAACATCATCAAACATCATCAAACATCATCAAACATCATCAAACATCATCAATCAAAATTAATCAAAATCAATGAAATCAAAAATCACAAGCATCGCTTTAAGTATTTTGACTTACTTAAATGTAGCTGCTCAAAAAAAGGAATTTATAAAAAGCGATAGCATAATTTATCCTATTCACAAATCCAACATTGGTAAAATTGCTTTTATGGAAAAAGCAATTGCAATCGAAAACTTCAAAGAAACCGATATTCTAAAATCATTTGAATTAAAAGAGAAATCAGATTTAAATATCAGAGTTTTTTTAGACAAATCTTTGACAAATTATCTTCATTTATTATCACCACAATTAACTGCTGACGAACTAATTAAAAACGGAAATTATCAATTTACATTTTTTGTTGACAACAAAAAAATATATGTTGAAAACTTAAATATTGGAGCAGGAAGTGCCGATAGTAAAAACCACAAAACAATTTTCAGAGTTCCATTAATAAGTTCGACCAACGAAGATTCTTGGGGTAAATTTCTTTGGAATAGATTTTTTGGCAATGGAGGTCAAGAAGCACTTTCAGATGGAGAACATTTGCTTAAAATTGAAATCAGACCTTATTTAAAAATGACAGAAGTTTTGGCTGGAAACATAATTGCCGAAGGACAAATAAAAATTATCGTTCCAGAAATTAAAATTGATGAAAAACAAGTTAAAGTACAATCCATAAAGCCAATTAAAGATTGGCAAATTTCAAAAGAGAAAATTGATATTGCTTTAATTGAAGAATTGAACAGAAAAATAGCAAAGCAAACCTTTAAAAATGTTACAAGTATAGTCGCTGTAAAAAATGGTGAAATTTTTATTGAAGAATATTTCAATGGAGCAAACAGAAACTCGCTTCACGACACGCGTTCAGTTGGTAAATCATTTGTATCGACTCTTTTAGGCATCGCAATAAAAGACAAATACATAAAAAACGAAACTCAAACCCTTAAAGAATTTTACGACCTTAAATCCTTTCAAAACTATTCAACAGCAAAAGACAGTATTACTTTAAAAAGTTTAATGACAATGAGTTCAACTCTTGAAGGATCGGATATGAATACAGAATCAACTGGACACGAAGAAAATATGTATCCTTCTGAAAACTGGGTTGATTTTACACTAAATCTTACAGTTGATAAAACTAAAAAGTTAAACAAACAGTGGGATTATTTTACTGCTGGATGCATAATTTTGGGCGACATAATTCATAAATCTGTTCCAAATGGTTTAGAAAAATATGGCGACAAAAATTTATTTCATCCTCTTGGTATTACTAAATACAAATGGCAATTTACACCACAAAAAGTTGCAAATACGGCTGGAAGTTTGCAATTAAGTTCTTTAGATTATGCTAAGTTTGGACAATTATACAAAAATCAAGGAACTTGGAATGGCAAACAAATTATATCTAAGGAATGGGTTGCAGAAAGCTTATCGCATCAAATGGCAATATCAGAAGACGAATTTTACGGATATCTGTTTTGGAATAAAACATACAAACTGAAAGGCAAAGATTATGAAGTTTACTATTCTAGCGGAAATGGTGGTAATAGAATTTTTATTTTCAAAGACCAACCAATTGTTATTGTAATTACTGCCACAGCATTCAATACGCCATATGGAGAGAAACAAGTTGAAAAGATGATGCAAGAATATTTAATACCAGCAGTAACGAAATAAAGAAAAGACGGAAGCTAACCATCCTTATTTGCTTTTCACAGCTTTTCGAGATCTCCTGACTTCGAAGCAATAATAAACTTAGTGTTGCGCTTGCGTTTCTATTTTTCTGGAAAATAATCTGGTGGAAACAATTTCATCTTTAAAAAAAATTAATAAGATTTGTTTTGTCCAGTGCTTGTAGTAGCAACTGACTTGAAGCTGAATAACATGAGTCGCAAGCCTACCGAAAAACCGCAGAATTGACGTACTAAATAAATTAAAATGAAAGCTAAAATTCTTATACTATTGCTCGTTATCCTTGCTATTTTGACGGCATTATTTAGTTGGTCATTTTATACTCGAATAAAAATGGATTACAATTCAGAAGGCACCTATTTAGATAAAGATTCTCTAGTTGTTTATAATGAACAAGCTCAAATAGTTTATGGATTAATTACATTAATATTGATTATATTGACATTGTTGACAACCTTAAAATTGAAATCAATATTTAAGAACTTATAAGAACTTTTGAAGACGAGTATTGGGTAGTATAAAAAAATAAAAGTATGAGAATTGTAATAGTAACACTGATTTTAATGACTCTTATTTCTTGTAAAAAAGAAAACGATAAGCATAAGAAAATAGAGAAAACACAAACCGAAAAAAACAATATTGATACTATTGAAATATCAAAAAAACATAAAATCAACAAAATTATATGTGATTTAGATGGAGATAAACTGAATGAAGTTGTTGAAATTGTTAGAAGCACTAAAAGTGGAAAAAGCGGATTACGAATACTATTAGGAAACGGAAAAAGAACAGATTATTTCGGAATGGGGAATGATATTTTAAAGCAAGGTTTCGACGAAATTGATTGGGCAGAAATATTTGAAAAAGCACCAAAAAA
The DNA here is from genome assembly GCA_947457105.1 of Flavobacteriaceae bacterium. Classification (GTDB taxonomy): domain Bacteria; phylum Bacteroidota; class Bacteroidia; order Flavobacteriales; family Flavobacteriaceae; genus Flavobacterium. Next base: position 44,661 of record CANGUP010000003.1, on the reverse strand, counting down.
TGAAATTTATTGGAATAATGTAAATGAAGAAGGAGAAATAGTTTCCGAAGAAGAAATAAAAGAATCTTATAAAATTAAACTTTTAAATGACGGAATATATATACACGGTGAAGAAAGTTGTGGTGGAGGAATAATTTATCTAAAAAACGGAAAATACGAATGGATTCAACAAGAATAAATTGTCAACCACTAATACGTGTTTTGCCAATTTCCGAGTTTGCGCTTGCCATTTTGTCTTCGTGAAAAATAACCCGACTCTACAAAGTCTCATGACTTAGTTACAAGAATAAAATTTTAGAAAAATTCAACATCATTTTAAAATGATAACCACTTTACTCCTATCATCCTCCAAAGGAACATAAACACCATCCTCTTGCCTATAAAAAGCAATTACCAAAATGATAAATAAAACACCACTAAAAAATTCCATCGTTGGTAGATATAGAGTTACTTTCTCTGATAAAGTAGTTGTATTAAAAAAGTAGTTCTCGCTTTCGCACAGCGTACTGGCTTTGGTATCAATATCGAACTCCAAAATAACTACTTTAAAACAAGCGCTTGTAGCACCTTCTGGCACTTTTACTCCATCTGTAGTGAGTTGCAATTGGTTATAAAAATAGTATAATCTAAAGAATTCAAAACCTCTAGATTAAAAAAATATCCTTTTAGTTGGTTTTGCGCTTTATCAGTTTTTCAAAAAAAACTTCATATATCTAACTTCGTACCTAGTATTTCGTACCTCAAACTTAAAAAAATACTATGCGTGCATAAAATTTAACACAAATACTATGCGTGCATAATAAATTTTTTATATATTTGAATCCGAAACTAAAACGATATAGTAAAATATGATGAAAGAAAAAACTATAGATTATGTGCTACGCTCGACATGGCAAGCAGTTTCACGCATGTATAACGAGGAAGCATCTAAATTTGACGGTTCGATGGCAATTGGATTTGCCTTACTTAGCATAGACAAAGAAGAAGGAACACCTTCAACTTACATAAGCAACCGAATGGGAATGGAAGCAACATCGCTAACCAGAACACTAAAAACATTAGAAGAAAAAGGATTAATCATAAGAAAGAAAAATCCAGATGATGGCAGAGGCGTTTTAATATACCTAACCGATTTAGGAAAACAAATGCGCGAACATTCAAAAACTACAGTGTTAAAATTCAACGAATTAGTAAAACTAAACATCACTGAAGAAAAACTAAACCATTTTATGGAAGTAACCGATGTGATAAATGATTTGATAACAGAGAAGAAAATATTTTAAATTAAGAATATAGAACATAGAATAAATAATATAGAGGTGAACTAGACAGTAAAGTCTATTTTCTATTCTCTATTTTCTATTCTCTTTAAAAAGAAAAAAATGAAACGAACAATTAAAAAAGTGGCAGTTGTAGGTTCTGGAATCATGGGTTCTGGAATTGCTTGTCATTTTGCTAACATCGGATTGGAAGTACTCCTTTTAGACATTGTGCCTAACGCACTAACTGAAATTGAGGAAAAGAAAGGACTAACTTTAGAAAGTAAAGTCGTTCGCAATCGTGTGGTAAATGACCATTTGGCAAATGCTTTAAAAAGCAACCCATCGCCTATTTACAGTCAGAAATTTGCAAGTCGAATTACAACAGGAAACACGACAGATGATATGTCCAAAATTGCAACTTGCGATTGGATTATCGAAGTAGTTGTAGAACGTTTAGACATCAAGAAATTGGTGTTCGAACAAATCGATAAATTCCGTAAACCAGGAACTTTGGTAACTTCAAATACTTCAGGAATTCCTATTCATTTTATGAGTGAAGAAAGAAGCAATGATTTTCAGGAACATTTCTGCGGAACGCATTTCTTCAATCCTGCACGTTATTTGAAATTATTCGAAATCATTCCAGGTCCAAAAACATCACAAGAAGTATTGGATTTCTTATTCGAATATGGTTCAAAATTTTTAGGAAAAACTTCAGTAATTGCCAAAGATACTCCAGCATTTATTGGAAACAGAATTGGAATCTTCGGAATCCAAAGTTTGTTCCATCAAGTGAAAGAAATGGGATTAACCATTGAAGAAGTTGATAAATTAACAGGTCCAGTTATTGGTCGTCCAAAATCGGCTACTTTCAGAACTGTTGACGTAGTTGGTTTAGATACTTTAGTTCATGTAGCTAACGGAATTTATGACAATTGTCCAAATGACGAAGCACACGAATTATTCAAACTACCAGATTTCATCAACAAAATGATGGACAACAAATGGTTAGGAAGTAAAACAGGACAAGGATTTTACAAAAAAGAAGGTAAAGAAATCTTATCATTAGATTTAGATACTTTAGAATACAGAGCGGCTAAAAAAGCTTCGTTCGCAACCTTAGAACTGACAAAAACTATCGAAAAACCAATTGATAGATTCAAAGTTTTAGTAAAAGGAAAAGACAAAGCTGGTGATTTCTACAGAAAAAATTTCTCAGCAATGTTTGCTTACTGTTCTAACAGAGTTCCTGAAATTACTGACGAATTCTACAAAATCGACGACGCTATGAAAGCTGGTTTCGGTTGGGAAAACGGTCCATTCGAGATTTGGGATGCCATTGGTGTAGAAAAAGCCATTGCCATTATGGAAGCTGAAGGATACAAACCAGCAGCTTGGGTAACGGATATGTTGATTTCAGGAAATAAATCATTTTACTCTGTTAAAAATGGTAAAACATGTTTCTACAACATTCCATCAAAATCTCAAGAAGAAAAACCAGGTCAAGATGCCTTTATCAATTTAGATAATATTAGGGAAAGTCACAAAGTTTGGGGTAATTCGGATGCAACAGTAATCGATTTAGGTGACGGCATTTTAAACTTAGAATTCCATTCTAAAATGAATACTATTGGTGGTGGCGTTTTAACCGCAATCAACAAAGCAATTGACTTAGCTGAAAAAGATTACAAAGGATTAGTAATTGCTAATCAAGGTACAAATTTCACTGTTGGTGCAAATATCGGTATGATTTTTATGATGGCAGTCGAGCAAGAATATGATGAATTGAACATGGCTATCAAAATGTTCCAAGACACGATGATGCGAGTACGTTACTCTTCTATTCCTGTGATTGTTGCTCCACATGCGATGACGCTTGGCGGTGGATGCGAAATGAGTATGCATGCTGATAGAGTTGTTGCCGCTGCTGAAACCTATATTGGTTTAGTAGAATTTGGAGTTGGAGTAATTCCTGGTGGTGGTGGTTCTAAAGAAATGGCTTTACGTGCTTCAGATTTATTCCGTAAAAATGATGTCGAATTAAATGTATTGCAAGAGCATTTCTTAACAATTGCTATGGCAAAAGTAGCAACATCAGCATATGAAGCCTTCGATTTAGGAATTTTACAAAAAGGAAAAGACATTGTAGTCGTAAACAAAGACCGTCAAATTGCAGTAGCAAAACAAGTAGCATTGCAAATGGCTGATCAAGGTTACACTCAACCAGTAAGGAGAACTGATATCAAAGTTTTAGGTAAACAAGCATTAGGAATGTTCTTAGTAGGAACAAACCAAATGGTAGCAGGAAAATACATTTCTGAACACGATTTAAAAATTGCAAATAAACTTGCTTATGTAATGGCAGGAGGTGATTTATCAGAACCAACATTAGTAAGTGAACAATATTTATTAGACATCGAACGTGAAGCATTTTTATCACTTTGTACTGAAAGAAAAACGTTGGAACGAATCCAATTCATGCTTACTAAAGGGAAACCGTTAAGAAACTAAACTATGAAAACAGCATATATAGTAAAAGGATACCGTACTGCGGTAGGAAAAGCTCCTAAAGGAGTATTTAGATTCAAAAGACCTGATGAATTAGCTGCTGAGACCATCGAATTTATGATGGCTCAATTGCCTGATTTTGACAAAACGCGTATCGACGATGTAATGGTTGGAAACGCAATGCCAGAAGCTGAGCAAGGTTTAAATGTAGGTCGTTTAATTTCCTTAATGGGACTAAAAGTTACAGACGTTCCTGGAGTAACAGTAAATAGATACTGCGCTTCAGGATTAGAAACTATCGGAATGGCAACAGCAAAAATCCAAAGTGGAATGGCAGATTGTATCATTGCCGGTGGCGCTGAAAGCATGAGTTTTATTCCAATGGGTGGATATAAACCAACACCAGATTACGCTATAGCAAAAGAAGGTCATGAAGATTATTATTGGGGAATGGGTTTAACCGCTGAAGCTGTTGCAAAACAATTCAACGTGTCTCGTGAAGATCAAGATGAGTTTGCTTACAATTCACATCAAAAAGCATTAAAAGCTCAGTCCGAAGGTAAATTTGACAAACAAATTGTTCCAATTACTGTAGAGCAAACATTTATTAATGAAAATGGTAAAAAAGAAACCAAATCTTACGTTGTAAATAAAGATGAAGGACCAAGAGCCGACACAAATATTGCTGCTTTAGGAAAACTAAAACCTGTATTTGCAGCTGATGGAAGTGTAACTGCAGGAAACTCTTCACAAATGAGTGATGGTGCGGCATTTGTACTTATCATGAGCGAAGAAATGGTAAAAGAATTAGGTGTAACTCCTATTGCGAGATTAGTAAATTTTGCATCTGCAGGAGTTGAACCAAGAATCATGGGAATTGGTCCAGTAAAAGCCATCCCTAAAGTATTGAAACAAGCAGGTTTAACATTAAATGATATTGATTTAATTGAATTAAATGAAGCATTTGCATCACAAGCATTAGCAGTAACTCGTGAATTAAATTTAAATCCTGATATCATTAACGTAAACGGTGGTGCAATTTCTTTAGGCCATCCATTAGGTTGTACAGGAGCCAAATTATCAGTACAATTATTTGAAGAAATGCGATTAAGAAAATCTAAATACGGAATCGTAAGTATGTGTGTTGGAACTGGACAAGGTTCTGCGGGTATTTATGAATTGTTGTAATTTGAAGAGTATAGAAAATAGAATAAAGAAAATAGACTTTGTACTTTACGCTTAATTAATCTAAAAGGTATGAGACATAATTATAAAAATTTGAAAGTATGGCAATTAGGAATTGAAATTGCAAATGATATTTCTGATATTTTATTAGAGTTTCCAAAATATGAAAGATATGATTTAAGTTCTCAAATGAGCTGTTGTTCTGTTTCTATTCCAAGTAATATTACTTAAGGTTCATTTCTAAAGGACAAATCGTTTAGTCATTTTGTTGATATTGCTTTATGCTCTTCTTTTGAATTGATAAGATAATTAATTGTTGCAAAACATAGAAAATATATTGATGAAGAAACCTTCAAAAAATTAGAAAAGAAAATAGAAGAATTTCAAAGAATGACAATGTCGTTCAAAATGGATTAAAGAAAAGTATCTTCTCAATAATCCCGTCTATTTTCTATTCTCTATTTTCTATTTTCTAAAAAAATAAAATAACTATTAAACTAAAAAAAACATAAAAACCATGGAAGATATAACAAGAGGTGGACAATTTTTGGTGAAAGAAACCAAATGTGAAAATGTCTTTACACCAGAAGATTTCTCGGAAGAGCAAATCATGATGCGTGATTCTGTTAAAGAATTCGTTGATAAAGAAATTTGGCCAAACAAAGACCGATTTGAGCATAAAGACTATGCATTTACGGAAGAAACCATGCGTAAAGCTGGTGAAATGGGCTTTTTGAGCGTTGCTGTACCTGAAGCTTATGGAGGTATGGGAATGGGATTTGTAGATACTTGCCTTGTTTGTGATTATATTTCGGGTGCAACAGGTTCGTTTTCAACTGCTTTTGGTGCCCATACCGGAATTGGAACTATGCCAATCACTTTATACGGAACGGAAGAACAAAAACAAAAATACGTACCAAAATTAGCTACTGGTGAATGGTTTGGAGCTTATTGCTTAACAGAGCCAGGCGCAGGTTCAGATGCCAACTCTGGAAAAACAAAAGCCGTTTTATCAGAAGATGGAACGCATTATAAAATCACAGGACAAAAAATGTGGATTTCTAATGCAGGTTTCTGTTCTGTATTCATTGTTTTCGCTCGAATTGAAGATGATAAAAACATTACAGGTTTCATCGTAGAAAATGATCCGAGCAACGGAATTTCAATGGGTGAAGAAGAGCATAAATTAGGAATTCGTGCCTCTTCTACTCGTCAAGTTTTCTTTGCTGATACTAAAGTTCCAGTTGGAAATATGTTAGCCGCTCGTGGCGAAGGTTTCAAAATCGCAATGAATGCCTTGAATGTTGGACGTATCAAATTGGCAGCAGCTTGTTTAGATGCACAACGTCGTGTTACTTCAAATGCAGTTAATTATGCAAACGAAAGAGTTCAGTTTAATACTCCTATTTCCTCTTTTGGAGCAATTAGATATAAATTAGCAGAAATGGCAACATCTGCCTATGCAGGTGAAAGCGCTACTTATCGTGCAGCAAAAGACATTGAAAACAGAATCAAACTTCGTGAAGCTGAAGGCGCAAGTCATCAAGAAGCTGAATTAAAAGGAGTTGAAGAATTTGCTATCGAATGTTCAATCCTTAAAGTAGCCGTTTCGGAAGATGTTCAAAACAGTGCTGACGAAGGAATTCAAATTTATGGTGGAATGGGATTCTCAGAAGACACACCAATGGAAAGTGCTTGGAGAGATGCTCGTATAGCTCGTATCTATGAAGGAACAAACGAAATCAACAGAATGTTATCGGTTGGAATGTTAATCAAAAAAGCAATGAAAGGTCACGTTGATTTACTTGGACCAGCAATGAAAGTACAAGAAGAATTAATGGGAATTCCATCCTTTGACACACCAGATTATTCTGAATTATTTTCGGAAGAAAAAGAAATGGTTGACAAATTGAAAAAAGCGTTCCTAATGGTAGCAGGTGCTGCTGTTCAAAAATACGGAATGGATTTAGATGCTCACCAACAACTATTAATGGCTGCAGCTGATATGTTAATTGAAATTTATATGGCTGAAAGTACCATTTTAAGAACTGAAAAATTAGTAAAATCAAAAGGTAAAGAGGCTGTTAAAGAACAAGTTGCAATGGCTGAATTATACTTATACAAAGCCGTTGATATCGTAGCTTCTAGAGGAAAAGAAAGCATCATTTCTTTTGCAGAAGGCGATGAACAACGTATGATGCTAATGGGATTAAGACGTTTTACAAAATATACCAACATGCCTAATATTGTAGGATTGAGAGAAACAATCACTGCAAAATTAGTAGCCGAAAATAGTTATTGTTTTTAATTTTTAGTTAAGTTAATTGTTAGAAGAAACCACTCGAGAAATTGAGTGGTTTTTTTTTAGTATTTATTATAAAAATTGAATAAATATTAAAAAGGAATAAATACTTGAATTGGTTAATTAATAATCATATTAAAACTTACAAAAAAATTATTGACAATAAAATCTTAACATTTATAATCTTGAACTATCTTAAAAATACCTAGCTTTGCAACTCTAAATAAAGCTATGATAAACCCATCTGCACACGGTTGGATTGATAAGTATTTTGTGGAACAAAAATCATTGTTCGACACTACTATTGATGAATTATCGTTTTATAAAAATATTAGAGCTACTGGATTTATTTATGGCCATATTATTGCAATAAATTCCAATCCAACAATAGAAATATCACAATGGAAATCGGATGAAATTTCTAAAGTTGCTTTACTGACATCACTTCTTGATGTTTATCTATTTACTTTTCAAAAAGAAAATTCAGAAGACTTTATCAAAAAAACAGTTGCCTTTTACAAGGAAATGACACCAAAAGGTTTTGTGCTTTTTGATAAAATAATGACTTCTAGTTCGAGTTCAAAATTGGAAACTTTAATAAACGAACGCGTTCAAACTAACAAAGATATCATTAGTAAAAATTTCTCTCATATTGTAACAAATGCCCTATTGTTTGTTGATGTTTTAGCATTTCACCAATATCTACAAAAAGGAGAGATTCGAGAAAAATACTTGAAACGCATGGAAGAAACGATTATGAGTATTGTTTCTTTAGCATTAAAGGTTAAGACTATTAAGTCGCAGCACGATGATTTATTGATTAAATTATTTGAAGCGTCGGTTCGTTATACCAAATTTTCAAAAGTAAGTATTCAGAATTTAGAGGAATTACCATTAGATTACTTTACAAATGATTTAGAAAAATTCTATTTATTAGATTTAGCAGGAATCACACTTTGGAATGATGGTAAAGTAGAAAATGACGAAGTGTATTTCCTTCATAAATTGGCAGAAGCCATGTCAATATCTAGCGATTTTATTATTGAAAGTGTTATTGCAACCAATGAATTTATAACATTGCACAAAAAAGAAATTCAGTATTTTAATTATTCCAATCCGGTAAAGCATTTTTACGATCAAACTACCACTGGAGTTCAAGTTTTGATTAAAAGAAATCAAAAACGATTGACTAAAGAAATTTCTGAAAGCAAAGAATTGATGAAACTTCTAGCCAAATCAACTCAAAAAGATTTAAGTTCAGAAGAAAAAAAGAAAGTAAAAAAACAATTACTCGACATTTGCAAAAGCATTCCGTCTTTAACTATTTTTTTACTTCCTGGTGGCGGATTGTTATTGCCTATTTTGATAAAATTTATTCCCCAATTATTACCTTCAGCTTTTAATGAGAATTTGGAGGATTAGTAATTATTAATCCATGCAAAATGATTGTTTTTAATTTCCTCATTATTTTTGGTTACAAAATCTAAATAAGCTTTTGCCACTGGACTCAACTTTTTGCCTTTCAACCAAGTCAATCTCCAACTTGATACTAAAGGAAGTTTATTTATCGGAATAATTTTAATATCACCTTTTTCCAATTCATTTTTTAAACCAATAAGCGGCATAATTGAAAGCCCTAAACCTGCTATAACCGACTGTTTTACTGCTTCGTTGGATGTTAATTGTATTTTCATATTAGGAATAATACCTTTTTTATCAAGAAAAGTTTCCATTGAAAGTCTTGTTGCAGAACCTAATTCTCTATAAATAAGAGGCTGATTTGAAACATATTTTAATAAACTTGAATCTTGATATATTTCGGTAAACTTATTCCCTACCAAAAATAATTTATTATCCAAAAGAGGTATTGATTCAACAGCTATATCGTTTGGAAGTATTGACACTAATGCAAAATCTATTTCATTATTTTTTAGGGATTTTAAAACTTTACTTTTATTAGTAACATCCATTTCGAGCTCTACCTCAACATTATTTTTCATAAATTTAGACAAATAATATGGCATAACATATTTTCCTGTTGAAACAACAGACAACTTTAACCTTCCTGATAATTGTCCCTTGAAAGCTTGAGTTTTATAATTAATTGCATAAACTTCATTAATTATATTTTCAGCAGCAGCAGCAATTTCTTTACCAAAATCGGTTACATATAATTTTCTTCCTATAACCTCTGTGAGAGGAATTTCAAATTGATCTTGAAAATTTCTTAATTGAATTGAAACTGCTGGTTGCGTAAGATGTAACTCCTCTGCAGCTTTAGTTATGCTTTTAGTTTGAGTTATTTTCAAAAAAACTTGAAGTTGATGCAGTGTATAATTCATAAAAATATTTTATATATATCATTACAAATATAAATAAAAATATATGAACAAAATATTAGAATTTTGTAAAAAAAAAAAAAAAATGAAAACTATGAAAACAATTATCGCAATTCTAATTACGAGTTTTACATTAACAAGCTGTGTAACTATTAAACCTGGTGAAGTTGGTTTAAAACAAAAACTTGGAAAACTGTCTGATCAAGTTTATCCTCAAGGACCAGTATTTTTTAATCCATTTACTTCAAAAATCGTTCGTACCTCAATTCAAACAAGAAATTTAGAATTGAGTTTAAACTTACCAAGTAAAGAAGGTCTTAGTATTACTTCTCAAATTTCTATTCTTTACAGATTAGAAAAAACTGACGTGGTAAAAATTGTAAATGACCTTGGCCTAAATTATGAAGGAATTATTGCCAATGTATTCCGTTCTGCATCTGCAGATATTTGTGCTCAATATTTTGCTAAAGATATGCATTCTGGTAAAAGATCTGAAATAGAAGCAGATATATTGAAAAGAATGTCTAGCAATCTGCAAAATAAAGGAATTATAATAGAATCTGTTTTAATGAAAAGTATACAATTACCTGTTGGGCTATCGCAGTCAATTGAAAGTAAACTTAGAGCAGAGCAAGATGCAATGAGAATGGAGTTTGTTTTACAACAAGAAAAATTTGAAGCCGAAAGAAAAATAATTGAAGCAAAAGGTACAAGAGATTCTCAAAAAATATTATCAGAAGGTTTGACAAATGAAATCATAAAGCTAAGAAGTATTGATGCTTTCAATGAATTATCAAAATCACCAAACACAAAAATAATTGTAACTGATGGTAAAACTCCTTTTTTAATTAATCAAGAATAACAAATTAACAACTAACTAAATAACAAATTAAATGACACGAATTACAATAGCAAAAGGCGATGGTATTGGTCCAGAAATAATGGATGCAACTTTAGACATTATTAAAGCTGCTGGTGCAAACCTAGAGTATGATGAAATCGAAGTAGGTGAAAAAGTTTACCTGTCTGGTAATACATCTGGAATAGCCAATGAATCTTGGGATATAATTAGAAGAAATAAAGTTTTCTTAAAAGCTCCAATTACAACTCCACAAGGTGGTGGCTATAAAAGTCTAAATGTAACTACTAGAAAATTTCTTGGTTTGTATTCAAATGTTCGTCCATGTATGAGTTTACATCCATTTGTTGAAACCAAACATCCTAACATGGATATTGTAATAGTTAGAGAAAACGAAGAGGATTTATATGCCGGAATTGAACACCAACAAACTGATGAAGTAGTTCAATGTTTAAAAATCATAAGTCGTCCTGGATGTGAAAAAATTATTCGTTATGCTTTTGAATATGCCAAAGTTTATGGCAGAAAAAAAGTAACTTGTTTTACAAAAGATAATATCATGAAACAATCGGATGGATTATTCCATCAGATATTTGATGAAATTGCAACAGAATATCCAGAAATAGAAAACGAACATTGGATTATTGATATTGGTGCTGCAAAAATGAGCGATACACCTGAAGTTTTTGATGTAATTGTTACTTTAAATCTTTATGGAGATGTACTTTCAGATATTGCTGCTCAAATTGCAGGTTCTGTAGGTTTAGCAGGTTCTGCAAATATTGGAGAAGAATGTGCCATGTTTGAAGCTATTCATGGTTCAGCACCAAGAAGAGCTGGGCAAAATTTAGCGAATCCCTCTGGTCTATTAGAAGGAGCAGTAATGATGTTAAATCATATCGGACAAACTGAAATTGCCGAAAAAGTTCAAAATGCATGGTTAAAAACTATTGAAGACGGAATTCATACCTATGATATTTACAAAGAAGGAATTAGTAAAGAAAAAGTGGGTACAAAAGAATTTGCGCAAGCAGTAATTTCAAATTTAGGTAAAAAACCTTCTTTACTAAAAGAAGTATCTTATGCCAAAGAAGGAGCCTTAAATTTACCGAAATACATCAAAAAACCTGCTGCCAAAAAAGAATTAGTAGGAGTTGATATTTTTGTTCATTGGAATGGAACTAATCCAAACGAACTAGCTGAAAAAATTCAAAAGCTGAATAATGATAACGTAAAGCTTAGCATGATAACTAATCGTGGGATCAAAGTTTGGCCAGATGGATTTAGTGAAACATTTTGCACAGACCATTGGCGTTGTAGATTCAAACCTTCAACTAATGGAGTTTTAGATAAAAATGAAATTTTAAGACTTCTTAATGATGCAATGATAGAAAATATTGACACAATAAAAACAGAGAATTTATACAATTTTAATGAAAAACCAGCCTACTCACTCGGACAAGGACAATAAAACCTTGACAAAAAGCATAATTTATTCAAAAACAAGTCACAATCTACTAATGCTATTTGCGATGATTATTATACTAACAGGGTTTTACTTATCGATAATCAGTGAAACATTTACAAATGAAATAATTATTGGCATAGGAATTCTAACAGGCGGATACGGATTTATGAAACTATCAAACAAATAAAAATGGAAAACAATCAGGAATTTAAACTTATCGACGGAACATTTTCTGCAGAAGATGCCGACAGAGTTTTAACAACATTACTAAACTACAAAATAGATTATCATAACAGAGAAGATTTTAGTAATCATATTCGTTTTAATAAAGACATTGAACATTCAAAAAAACGTATTCAAGAACTTACAGAAACCAAAGAACAAATTAAAAATCTTATTAAAAATTCAAAATCGGAAGATATAAATTTTGTGATAAAAAGCAATATTTCAATTGAGTTAGAAAAATAAAATGTTTACAGAAAGAAAGCTTCTTATTGCAACAAAACATCAGAAGGAATCAGTAATTGCACCTATATTCTGGGAAGAATTTAGAAATTACTACTTCACTTCTGATGCCTTTGACACCGACTCGCTTGGCACTTTTTCTGGTGAAATAGACCGAAAAGAAGATGCGCTATCAACATTAAGAGAAAAATGCACCATAGCAAATAAAGCCACCAATTGTGATTTAGTTGTTGCAAGCGAAGGTTCTTTTGGAGCACACCCAACACTATTTTTTGCACAAGCCAATGAAGAGTTGATGATGCTTAAAGATTTTAAAAACGATATTGAAATTGTTGCAAGAGAAATTAGCATGGAAACCAATTTCAATGGTAAATCAATAACTAATGAAGCAGATTTATTAGAATTTGCTGAAAAAGTAAATTTCCCAAGTCATGCGATAATTCTAAAACCTGAAGAAAAAAATTATTCAAAAATCATTAAAGGAATAAATGACAAAGATGTTTTACTAAAAAGCTATAATGAACTAAAAGAAGAATTCAATAGCGTTTATGCTGAAACAGATATGAGAGCTATGTTCAATCCAACTCGAATGAAAGTAATTGAACAAGTGACTCATAAATTAATTGAAAAAATTAAAAGTTTATGTCCGAATTGCGCCTTACCAGGTTTTGATATTGTCCATGCAAATACGGGTTTACCGTGCGAAAATTGTTTATTACCTACTCGATCTACATTAAGTTATTTATACCAATGTAAAAAATGTTGCTATGAAAAAGAATTACATTATCCTAGAGGTATAAAATTTGAAGACCCAACTTATTGTGACAACTGCAATCCTTAAAAATAATTATGATTCAAATATCCAAAGACATAGTAAAAGCCAAAGAAATTCTCGAAAATGAAAATTTAGTTGCTATTCCTACTGAAACCGTTTATGGCTTGGCAGGAAATATATACAGCGAAAAAGCAATAAACTTAATTTTTAAAACAAAAAATAGACCTTTCAACAATCCACTAATCGTTCATATACATTCTAAAGAATTATTAGAAAATATCGCTCAAGAAATTCCTGAAAAAGCTAAAAAATTAGCAGAGGCTTTTTGGCCAGGTTCGCTAACTCTGGTTTTAAAGAAAAAGGAAACGATACCCTATAGCATTACAGCAGGAAAAGAAACCGTTGCTGTAAGAGTTCCCAATCATCCTTTAACTTTAGAATTATTAAAACAACTTGATTTTCCTTTGGCTGCTCCTAGTGCAAATCCTTTTGGCTCCATAAGTCCAACCTCTTCTCAGCATGTAGCCGATTATTTTACAGATACATTAGAAATGGTTCTTGATGGTGGTAACTGTAAAAATGGCATAGAATCAACGATTGTGGGTTTTGAAAATGAAAAGGCAATTCTTTATCGTTTAGGATCAATTTCTGAAGAAGATATAGAATCTATAATTGGACCTATTGAAATTGTCAATAAAAATGATAGTTCACCAAATGCTCCTGGAATGCTTTCAAGACATTACGCACCAAAAACCAAAACGATATTGTCAGAAAATATTGAAGATGAAATAAAAAACTATCCAATATCTAAAATTGGAGTTTTATTATTTCAAGATTTAAAAATAAATGATGAAAATATTGAAAAAGAAATACTTTCAATTAATGGTAGTTTAAAAGAAGCTACATCCAACCTATATGCTGCAATGCATCGATTAGACAAAAAAGGTTTAGACCTCATTATAGCCGAGAAGTTTCCTGAAAACGATTTGGGAAAATCAATTAACGACCGTTTAGAACGAGCTACAAAAAAATAAATTCAATGAACTTAAATTTACTCTTAGATAATTTAACCAATCCAGCATTACTATTTTTTTTACTTGGAATAATAGCAGTAAAACTAAAAAGTGATTTGGAAATACCACCAAATTCGTCAAAATTTATTTCACTGTATTTATTGTTTTCAATCGGATTTAAAGGCGGACAAGAATTAGCTCACAGCCACTTTAATCTAGAAATAGTTTGGTCTGTGTTGTTTGGTGTTTTAATCGCATTAATTATACCTATTTATTCTTATTTCATTTTAAGAAGAAAATTTAGTGTATATAATTCTGGTGCAATTGCAGCTGCTTACGGCTCAGTGAGTGCAGTAACTTTTGTAACTGCAGCTTCCTTTTTAGAAATTCAACACATGAGTTTTAGCGGACACATGGTAGCGGTAATGGCTTTGATGGAAGCACCAGCCATAGTTGTTGGTGTAATTTTAATTAGATTGTTTGACACCAAAAAAGAAATAAACACCTCTATTTTGTCAATTGTTAGACATTCTTTTACAAATGGTAGTGTTCTTCTAATATTAGGAAGTTTAATTATTGGTTTACTTGCCAGTGACGAACAAGCAATGGGAATAAAACCATTTACAAATGATTTATTCAAAGGTTTCCTTGCAATTTTTCTATTAGATATGGGAATTATAAGCGGAAAAAAGCTAGGTGATTTTCTTAAAAGCGGATGGTTTGCGGTAATTTTTGCAGTAGCAATACCTTTAATAAACGGATGCTTGGTTGCAGTACTAAGCCATTTTGTAACAAATGATATCGGAAATAGATTTATGCTATCTGTTTTAGCGGCAAGTGCTTCTTATATAGCGGTTCCGGCGGCTATGAAAATTGCTGTGCCTAAAGCAAACCCAGGTCTATTTCTACCAATGGCTTTAGCTGTCACATTTCCTTTCAATATAACTTTAGGAATGCCAATTTATTTATCAATAATTCAGATAAATAACTAACAGTTAATTTTTTTTCATTCATGTTTAGGTTTGAAAGACTACATTCTAAGAGTGTAGTCTTTCTATTTAGAACTAATTTGAAAATTTTAATTGATAAACTTCATCTAACTCTTCATTAGAACTCATATTTACACCTAAGTCTGTTACATAACCAGAATTTAAACCATAAGTCCATCCATGAAGTGTTAACTCTTGACCATTTCGCCATGCATTTTGAACTATTGAAGTTTTTGCCAAATCAAATACTTGTTCTTGTGCATTAACTTCAACAAATTTATTAAAACGCTCCTCTTCATCTTCGATAGTGTTTAGATAGTGTTCGTGCAATCTATAAACATCTTTTATATGTCTAATCCAGTTATCTATTAAACCAATAGACTGATTTCCCATTGCTGCTTTTACACCACCACAACCATAATGACCGCATACTATAACATGTTTTACTTTCAAAACATTTACAGCATAATCTAAAACACTTAACATGTTCATATCACTATGAATTACCATATTGGCAATATTTCTATGAACAAAAACTTCTCCAGGTTTAGCACCAATTATTTCATTTGCAGGAACTCTACTATCAGAACAGCCTATCCATAACAAAGGTGGTTGTTGTCCTTTAGCTAAATCTTTAAAATATTCTGTATCAATTGCTAATTGATTTTCAACCCATTTCTTATTGTTATCTAGAATCTTTTTATAAAAATCACTACTCATCTTAGCTATTATTTAAATATTATATTTTTATTTTCAATGGTTTCCAATTTTCTTTTAAGAACGTTATACTTGTGTTCAATAGTTACAGTATTTTGATAACCATCGCTATTTTCAAGATTATAACCTTCTTTAAAGCCAACTAATTTAACATTAATATTTAATTCTTTAGCTTTTATTTTTTTAAACTCTCTTATTAAATCTAAAACATCATGAGCGATATACACAGTAGCACTCGCATTTATAACTACTTTAGAATTTTCAGGTATCTTATTTAAAGTGTCCTTAATAGACGATTTATTTAGAAATGAAACCTCTTGAGCTAAATCAATATGAATGATATCACCTTCATGATAATCTTCAACTTT
Organism: Flavobacteriaceae bacterium; assembly: GCA_947457105.1. GTDB lineage: Bacteria > Bacteroidota > Bacteroidia > Flavobacteriales > Flavobacteriaceae > Flavobacterium. The sequence goes on along the minus strand of CANGUP010000003.1, from coordinate 28,411 downwards.
AAAGTTATATGCACGTTTTGAATTACCAATCAAAATAAATACAATATTGATAACCATACCAAGTGCAACTCCTTTAAGCAAGTCTGTAGCAACAACAGCCACAAAAGTAAATATGAAAGGAATAAACTGATAAATTTTATCTTTCTCCCAAAAATGTTTAATTGTTTTAGGATTGGCTAATTTATAACCTACTAATAATAAAACCGCTGCTAAAGTTGCTAAAGGAATTTTGTTCAAAATTGATGGAATAGCTAAAACGCTCACTAACAAAAGTAGACCATGAATTATTGCAGACATTTTAGATTTTGCTCCAGCAGCATTATTAGCTGTAGTTCTTACAACAACAGAAGTCATTGGTAAACCACCTAAAAGTGAACTAATAATATTACCTAATCCTTGTGCCTTAAGTTCGACATTAGTGTTTGTATATCTTTTTTGAGCGTCCATTCTATCTGATGCTTCAATACACAAAAGGGTTTCAATAGAAGCGACAACAGCAATGGTTACAGCAACAATCCAAACTTTTGAATTAGAAATAGAAGCGAAATCCGGATAAACTATAATGTTTTTAAATTCTTCAAAGGTTGTTGGCACTGGTAAACTTACTAAATGCTCTTTTGCAATAGTTAAATTACTTCCCGATTGAATAAAAAACTCATTTAGTAAAATACTAACAATTACAGCAACTAACGCAGGTGGAACTAACTTTATTTTCTTTAAAAAATCTACTTTATTCCAAAATATCAGTATTGCCAAAGAAATTAAAGCAATTACAATCGAACCAATTTGTACATGATCAAAAACATGAAAAATTTCTGAAAAAGTGTTTTGTCCATTGGGTTGAAAAAAAGATTCATCACCTACAAAATCGGGATCATAGCCAAATGCGTGTGGTATTTGCTTCAGAATAATGATAACACCAATTCCAGCTAGCATTCCTTCGATAACGTTGTTAGGGAAATAATTTGAAATTGTTCCTGCTTTAACAAATCCTAAAATCAATTGGATAATTCCTGCAATTAGAACTGCTAATAAGAACGCATTAAAAGAACCTAAATCGGTTATAGCGGTTAAAACAATTGCTGTTAAACCAGCTGCTGGACCAGAAACACTCAAATGAGATTGGCTTAAATACCCAACTACAATTCCTCCAACAACGCCCGAAATAATACCTGAAAATAATGGTGCTCCACTTGCTAATGCAATTCCAAGACACAATGGCAACGCCACCAAAAAAACCACTAAACCTGAAGCAAAATCAGATTTTAGGTTCGAAAAAAGGTTGATTTTTTTTGTCATACCAATAAATAAATTTAATACATGAATGCTTACAAACAATTTGAAAGCTGAAAAGCAGAAATTAATTAATCAACTCTGGCGGCGGAGAAATAATTATAAAAGTTACATTGTCATGATGTGACAATTTTTCTGAAATAATTTTAGAATTTAATTTGACTTTTAAATAATTATAAGGATTCTCAAATTGTTGTTTCAAATCAATTTTAATTTCTTTTAAATCTTTATGTATTTCTTCTTCTGTATAGCTGTAAAACAAAGAGACATCAGTATTTTTTTCTATCAATGTAACTATTGCTGGCATTGATAGAAAAGCTATAAAAAGAACGATCAAAATCTTACCCAGTAACTTCATATTACAAAAATAGCTTTTCAAGCAGAATAAAAAAGTTATTGTTAAAATTTAACTAAAAATTATTAATACTTATATCCATAACTTAAATTGATAGTTTTTATATTTGTATAAAATTTTACTATACAATGACGATTACACAACTTCAATATGTTTTAGCAGTAGCTGAATACAAAAATTTTACTCTTGCAGCCGAAAAATGTTTTGTTACGCAACCTACTTTGAGTATGCAAATTCAAAAAGTAGAAGATGAACTTGATATTCAAATATTTGATAGAAGTAAAAAACCAATTCAATTAACAGAAATTGGTCAGAAAATTGTTAATCAAGCAAAAAATATTGTTAATGAAGCCGATAGAATTCAAGATATTGTTCATCAACAAAAAGGATTTATTGGTGGTGAATTCCGTTTAGGAATAATTCCAACAATCATGCCTACTCTTTTACCAATGTTTTTGAAGAATTTTATAAAAAAATACCCAAAAGTAAAGCTGATAATTGAAGAATTAAATACTGATGACATAATTTTCAAATTAAATAATGGTCATCTTGATGCCGCCATTGCTGCAACACCATTAAACGAAGAAAAAATTAAAGAAGTTGTACTTTATTTTGAACCATTTGTAGCTTATATTCCTGAAAATCATGAAAGCTTTTCTAAGAAGGAAATTGAAATTTCTGATTTGAATTTAGATGAAATCCTTTTACTTCAAGACGGACATTGCTTTAGAGATAGCGTTTTAAATTTATGTAAAAACAATACTAATTCTGAACAAAATCATTTTCAAATAGAAAGTGGAAGCTTTGAAACATTAATAAAACTGGCTGATGAAGGTTTAGGTACTACACTACTTCCTTATCTACATACTTTGGATTTAAAGGAAAAGGATCAAGTAAAATTGCGTCAATTTAAAGAGCCAAAACCCGCAAGAGAAGTAAGTTTAATTTATCCGAAAAACGAATTAAAAATTCACATAATTGATGCTTTAAGATCTTCAATAAGTGGTGTTGTAAAAGGAGCTATAGCCTTTCAAAATGTTCAAATTGTAAGTCCAAAAGCCACAAAATAAAAAAAGGAACCGTTTAAGTTCCTTTTAGTTTTATTTGTTCATAATCAGTAAACATTGCCTTAACTCTGGCTTTTCTTTAGTGAAATTGAGCAACCATTCAGTTAGTTGTTCAATTTCATAAGGTAAAAGCACTCTGACTGCCTTATCTAATTCTTTACAGAAAAGTATCGCATCGAAGCTAACTCTTTCCAATACAGATTTAGTGTAGTCATAAATCAATCTTGACATAATTAGTGGTTAAATTGTTAGACTTTTAAATCACAGATTTAATAAGAACGTAAATATTAGGTTTTTTAGTATTCTCAAAATTAAATTATTTTTAAATACAAAATAAAAATAATACGTTAAATTTTAATTGCACGAAGCATTTCTCGCTTACCAGGTGCTCCTGGTAACTTTTCTACTTTAAAACCACATTCTAACATCGCGTTTTTAATAGATGAACGACAAGCATAAGTCACCAAAATACCATTAGGTTTAAGCGCAAGATACATTTTTTTAAAAATTTCTAACGACCATAATTCTGGTTGTACTCTAAATCCGAAAGCATCAAAATAAATCAAATCAAAAGCATTTTCATCTGTAACATCTTGAAAGAATTGTTTTCTTTTGGTCAATGAAAATTTATCAGAAATATTTTGTTTCTCTTCCCAATTACATTTGTGCATTTTATTGAAAATTTCAATTTCATCGGAAGCATTCAATTCGGAAACATAATTCATTTGCAAAGCTTCTTCTACTTGAACAGGATAAGCTTCTACTCCAATATAATCAATAGTTTGATTGACTTTTTTAGTTTCTAAATAGGTTATAAAAGCATTCAAACCAGTACCAAAGCCAATCTCTAAAATTGAAACAGATTTTACTTCAAACAAAGAAAGTCCGCTTTTTATAAAAACATGATAAGCCTCTTGAATTGCACCATGCTTAGAATGATAACTTTCATCCCAATCAATTAAATGAATGGTTGTTGAACCATCGTTTGTGGTTATGATTTCTCTTTTCAAGATTACTTAATATACAATTTCTTAATTCTCGGAATTGGTCCGCCACATTTCCCTTTATGGCAAGTTATACAAGCATCAACTCCTTTATTAAAATTCTCTTTTACATTTTCAGTTTCTGAATAAATCAATTTTTGAGCTGCAATGTATTTATCGGCGTTTTCTCTAAAAAAGGTATCGTCATCACTAGGCGTTGTGAATTTGGCAGTATAAATTTTATTGAAAAATTCTGGAAACTTTCCAACGGTATCTCCTTTAATAATTCGCAATCTCAATTGTTGATTGTGTGCATACATTTGCTCCATAAGCGATGCCATTTCTGACATTTCATACATCTCAAATTTCTTTTCTTTTACAGAATCATTTGCACAAGCTTCTTTATCTTCTGCCTTTTCAGTTTGCTTATTCTGACAAGAACTTAATAGCAAAATAGAAAATGATAGTATTAAAAAATTCCTCATTTTAAATTATTTCTTTATAAATACTCCAGTTGCAGTAAAGGAATAAGTAACTTCTGGTTTTTTAATTTTATTAATTTCTGCTTGAGATTTCCCAGCATCTTTTGCATAATGTTTCAATTCATCAACCGATACAACATCAATGAAAGCTACACCATTCACAACAACTTCACTTCCATCTGCATTGAGTGGAACAAAAAAACCATAATCTTTAAACTTTACAAAGGCAGATTCTCCGTTACCTAAATCTAATTTCATCCAACATCCTTTCTTTTTACAAACGGAATTGATTTTAGTAACAAATTTTACAGCAATCGAATCACCTTTTTTCAATGATTTATATTTCTTGAACATTTGCTCTTTAGTGATTACTTTATTCAATTCAAATTTATCTCCAAAAGAAACATAATCACTTGAACTTAATGTTGTTTGTGTTTTTACTTTTTTAGCTGTTTGTTGTGCATTTACGTTTAACCCAATTGAAACGAAAGCAACTAATAATAGTAGTCTGAATTTTTTCATTTTTATAAATTTATTTTTTAATTAAAACACCATCTGCCATGAAAGAATACTTTTTTTCTGGTGTAACAATACTATCAATTGCTGCTTGCGATTTTCCAGCATCTTTTGCATATTCTTTCAAATCTTCAATTGAAGTTAGCTCTATAAAAGCTTTTCCGTCTACAACAACTTCGCTTCCAGCAGTATTGAATGGCATAAAAAATCCGTAATCTTTAAATTTTACAAAGGCAGACTCGTCATTTCCTAAATCTAAATTGATCCAACATCCTTTCTTTTGGCAAACATCAAGAATTTTAGAAGTCACTTTTACTTGAAGCGTATCGGTTTCTTTCATTGTTTTATATCTCTCAAGAAGTTCTTTAGACGAAATGGCTTTGTCAGCCGTAATTTTATTACCAAATTCAGCATAAGAAACTGGCTTTGCATCTACTTTTTCTTCTTCATTTTTTTTGCAACTTACTAATGCCAAAAGAACAAATGCTGCGTAAACTATTTTTCTCATCTTGATTTAGATTTTAAATTAGAACAAAATTAAGGAGTTTATTGTGATTTTTCATACTATTTTATGGATAAAATTCATTAGTTGATAATATCAATAAATAGTGAATAAATAAATTTTGAAGGCAACTAATTCAATCTATTTTTTTATTAGTTTAGCAAAAACTAAATAACATTTAATTGCTTTTTATAAATGACTGAAAAATAATTATTTATAAATTTGATTGAAAAATAAACTTACATTAAATGACTTTAAACAACACTATCGAAATCGATATAGTTAAAGCTTCATCGTCAAAAATTGCATCAGTAGATTTTGAAAACTTAACCTTTGGAAATATTTTCACAGACCACATGCTAATTTGTGATTTCAAAGATGGCGCGTGGCAAAAACCAATTATCACTCCTTATGAACCTTTTTTAATAGATCCTTCAGCCAAAGTTTTTCATTATGGTCAAGCCATATTTGAAGGAATGAAAGCTTACAAAGATGAAAATAATGATGTTTGGTTGTTTCGTCCTGATGAAAATTTTAAACGTTTCAACAAATCGGCTAAAAGAATGGCAATGCCAGAAATTCCTGAAAATATTTTCATGGAAGGTTTGAAAACTGTTGTAGATTTAGATAGAGAATGGGTCAAGAAAGGTCTTGGAAACACGTTATATTTGCGACCATTTATGATAGCTACAGGTCATGGGGTAATTGCACAACCATCTAGCGAATATCGCTTTATGATAATTCTTTCTCCAGCTAAGTCATATTATTCTGGTGAAGTTAAAGTTATCATTGCTGAACATTACAGCAGAGCTGCAAATGGAGGAATTGGAGCTGCAAAAGCTGCTGGAAATTATTCGGCACAATTCTATCCAACGAAATTAGCTAACGAAAAAGGATACCAACAAATCATTTGGACTGATGATGCTACGCATACCAAACTTGAAGAAGCTGGAACCATGAATGTTTTCATTAGAATAAACGATACATTATATACGGCTCCAACAAGTGAAAGAATTTTGGATGGTGTAACTAGAAAAAGTTTAATCGAATTAGCTCAACGTGATGGAATGAATGTAGAAGTTCGTTCCGTATTAGTTGAAGAACTGGTAAATGCTGCCAAAGACGGAAGTTTGAAAGAAATTTTCGGTGCTGGAACAGCTGCTGTTGTTAGCCCAATTGTAGCATTCGCTTACCAAGGAACTGAATATCAATTGCCAAAGATTGAAAATTCTTTCGCATTACAATTAAAAGAAGATTTAACTAAAATTCAGTATAAATTGGCTGAAGATACTTTTGGTTGGACAGTGAAGATATAGTGTTCAGTGTTCAAAATTAAAACATCAATTATAAAAAAGCGATTTTCATATTAAAATCGCTTTTTTGTTTTACTATATTTTAAACCAATTGTGAACCATTTCTTTTTCTAAATGAGAAGCATTTTTGTGAACAAACTCGTTACTTTTTCCATTGTAAACATAATCGTTTTCCCATTCATTGTGATTTTTTGCTAACTCTTTGATACTATCACAAACAAACTTAATCTCTTCTGAAGTTGTTGTTGGATGTATAGACATTCTAATCCATCCTGGTTTCCTAATTAAATCACCAGAAGTTATTAGACAAACCAAATCACTTGAAGTTTCTTTATCAACATGTAACAAAAAATGGCCATAAGTACCTGCGCAACTACATCCACCACGCGTTTGAATTCCGAATCGGTCATTCAATAATTTTACTCCTAAATTATAGTGTAAGTCGTCAATATAAAACGAAATTACTCCTAACCTATCTTGATGTTCTTTAGCTAAAATCTTGATATTTTCAATACTTCCTAATTCTTCAAATACATAATCAACAATTTCGTGTTCTCTATCCAAAATATTTTGAATACCCATTTTTTCTTTCAATTGAATGGCTAAAGCGGTTTTGATTACTTGAAGAAAACCAGGCGTTCCACCATCTTCTCTATCTTCAATATTATCGATATATTTATGTTCACCCCAAGGATTTGTCCAACTTACAGTTCCACCACCAGGACAATCTGGAACACTATTTTTGTACAAATTTTTATTAAATACTAAAACACCAGAAGTTCCTGGACCACCAAGAAACTTATGAGGTGAAAAGAAAATAGCATCCAAATAACTTTCTGAATCTTCTGGATGCATGTTGATTTCAACATAAGGCCCAGAACAAGCAAAATCAACGAAACAAACACCATTATTCTGATGCATAACCTTTGCAACTTCATGATAAGGCGTTTTAATTCCTGTAACATTTGAGCAAGAAGTAATTGAAGCAATTTTGAAATTTCTGTCTTTATATTTATCCAAAAGGAGTTTTAAATTTTCAATTGAAAATAATCCGTCTTCGTTGGCTGGAATAATTTCAACATCAGCAATGGTTTCCAACCAAGAAGTTTGATTAGAATGATGCTCCATATGAGAAATAAAAACTACTGGTTTCAACTCTTTTGGAATGGTAGTAAATTCTCTAATATTTTCAGGAAGTTTTAAACCCAAAATACGTTGAAACTTATTTACAACGCCTGTCATTCCGGTTCCTGTATTAATTAAAATATCATTATCAGTTGCATTTACATGATGCTTGATGATATTTTTTGCTTCATGATAAGCCATCGTCATCGCTGTACCTGAAATTGTAGTTTCTGTATGCGTATTGGCAACAAAAGGTCCAAAATCATTCATCAACTTTTCTTCAATAGGTCGATATAATCTTCCGCTTGCAGTCCAATCAGTGTAAATAATTTTCTTCTTTCCAAAAGCAGATTCAAACTCCTGATCAATTCCGATGATATTATCTCGAAACTGTTGAAAATAAAGTTCTAATGCTGTTGTAGTTTCCGTTGAAATCATTGCGTTTAATTTGTGTTCAAATATACGGATTTTTGACAATTATTTGGCAAACTAAAAAATGATGAAACTAATTGTTTTTCAATTTGATATCATTTAAAATCCATTTCATTTCTGGATCTTTATTTTCAATTTTATCTTTCAATGTTGGAATAACTTCATGGTCTGGGAAAACACCTCTACCAAAAACAGAAGTCTTGTTTATTGTACCAATATCCATAAGACCAACTCTAAGGTATAAATTTGAATTGGGTAGCTTCAAAACTGGCAATAATCCAGCAACAGTAGAATTGAAAGCACCTCCTGTTTCTTCACCAACAAAAGTAATATCCTTGTTTTCTTTCAAGGCTGCCGAAACCAAACAAGCTGCCGAAAAGCTATTTCCATTAATCAAAACATAAATCTTACCTGAAAAAAAATTGGTTTTATTTTGCTGTTTTTTAGAACCAACCAATGAATAAGTGTAAGTTCCGTCATTATTTTTCTTAGTTCTCAAAGAAGAAAACGTCATATAAAATGGATATCCAATTGCCGCAAATGGATAAGTGATTTTTGGGATTTTATCAAACATTCCCAATTTCCACAAACTTGTTTTAGAAACTACTTGAGCTGGTTCAAGCATTTGAAAATCTTTATTTGTTAAATAAGAATATAAATCGACAGCATCAGCAACTCTTCCTCCAGGATTATTTCTTAAATCTAAAACTAAAGTTTTTACATTTTCCTGCTTAAGGTTTTCAAAAACTATATCGTAAGCTTTTCTAAATTTACCTTTAGAAAAATCTTTAATCTTCAAAACAGCAATACTACTATCTTTAGATACAAAAGTTAACTTTTTACTTAAACTTTTAGTGGTTTCATCATATCCGAAAATTCGCTTATCCTTCTTACTATCAACAACTTTCTTTTCTGTTTTTGGATTTGTTTCAGTTACTTTCGGATTTGCTTCTGCTTTTTTAACCTTCTCTTTTTTTTCTGCTTTTAAACGACTTACAACAATTTCTTTCAAGGAGTCATTTTGCCTAAAAACATAGTATAAACTATCATTGATACCTATTTCGTTGGTCAAATAATTTGAAAATCGTTTTGAAAAAGCTCTCTTTAAATAAGTTTTATTTAAACCATCAGAAGCATATGTTTTTCTATATTTATTGTGAAGTTGTTGTGGCGTAATGGAATTTATACTTACAACTTCTGCACCAGAAACAATACCTTTTTGTTTAGATTTATTTTTTAAAACATACAATTTATCATTCATCCATTCAAAGTCAAATTGTGATAATGGACCTGTTCCAGATTTAGCTAATCGCTTTTGTTGCTTTTTACTAATTCTCTTTGATGGTGATGACATACTCATGTGTCCTTGCTTAACTGATGCAACAACTGGACTAATAAGTAAGAAAAAATCTTGACTTGAAATTGGTTTGCTTAATACATTTCTAATACTATCAAACTTTCTATTCAATTCTTCTTTAGAAATGTAGGTATATAAATTAGGATGGTATTTTTCTAATTTTCTTTGAACGAAATTTACATCTTGTATTAAATCCTTTTCAGAAATTGGTTGTGCTAATTTTTTATTGTACTCTTCGACAGAAACACAACTAAAAAATAGTAATGAAACTATAATTGTAAAAAATAAACGAAAACATAAATCATTCAATGTTCTAAATTTCATAAAAATAACAACTTTTAATATCTAACTTTCAAATATACATTTATTTACAGTTTTATATGATTTTGACCTATTATATTAACTTATTTCTAATACTAATTTGATAATTTATGAGTAAATTTGTATGACAAACATAGTAAAATGCAATTAAAAGTTAATAATCGATATAGTTCTGAATTACCTGCCGATGTTAATGAAACTAATATCACCAGACAAGTACTAAATGCTTCTTTCTCTTATGTTACTCCAAGAGTTCCTTCAAATCCAAAACTAATTCATGCAACGAAAGAAGTTACTCAAATGATTGGGATAACCGAAGATGAAATCACATCTGTAGCTTTTTTAGACCTATTTTCAGGAAAAAAAACTTTACCAAATTCTCGTTCTTACTCTATGAATTATGCTGGACATCAATTTGGAAATTGGGCTGGACAATTAGGTGATGGAAGAGCTATTGTTTTAGGTGAAGTACAACACAATGATCAAAATTGGATGTTGCAATTAAAAGGCGCTGGAAGTACTCCTTACTCTCGTCGAGCTGATGGATTGGCTGTTTTGCGTTCTTCTATTAGGGAACATTTGTGTAGCGAAGCAATGCATTATTTGGGCGTACCAACTACGCGTTCACTTTCTCTAATCTCGACAGGCGATGAAGTTTTGAGAGATATGATGTATGATGGAAATGCTGATTATGAAAAAGGAGCAGTTGTTTGTAGAGTTGCTCCTACTTTTATACGATTTGGAAATTTTGAACTGTTTTCTGCACAAAACGATTTAGAAAATTTAAAAAAATTAGCCGATTTTACTATAAAATATTATTATCCAGAAATTACAACTGATGGTGTTGAAAAATACATTCAGTTGTTTCATAAAGTAGCCAATAAAACTCTTGAAATGATTGTTCATTGGCAAAGAGTTGGATTTGTACATGGAGTGATGAATACTGATAATATGTCTATTTTAGGACTAACTATTGATTATGGTCCATACGGATGGTCAGAAGATTATAATCCCGATTGGACTCCAAATACAACCGACAGAGAACACAGAAGATATCGATTTGGCAATCAAGGAGATGTTGCTCTTTGGAATTTATTTCAATTAGCAAATGCACTTTATCCATTAATTGAAATAGCTGTTCCTTTAGAAAATATTTTGAATGATTTCCAAACCAAATTCACGAAAGATTATATTCAGATGATGCGAGATAAATTGGGTTTAAAAATTGTCTCAAAAGAGGATATCAAAATAATAGAAGAATTAGAAAATGTTTTAAAATTATCTGAAACTGATATGACTATTTTCTTTAGAGAGTTAAGTAGGGTAAAAAAAGTGCACACGCCAGGTTGTGGAATTGCTATTATTGATGATGCCTTTTACAAACCGGAAGAAATCAAAAAAAATATACTAGAAGATTGGGAGAAATGGTTTAAAAAATACATCAAAAGATTAAAAAGAGAATCCACAAGTGATGAAGATCGTAAACTAAAAATGGATGCTATAAATCCGAAATATGTATTAAGAAATTATATGGCCCAAATGGCTATTGATGCAGCTAACAAAGATGATTTTAGTATTATCAAAGAATTGCACGAGTTATTAAAAAACCCATATCATGAACAACCAAATTCAGAAAAATGGTATGCAAAAAGGCCTGATTGGGCAAGAGAAAAAATAGGATGCTCAATGCTCTCTTGTAGTTCGTAAAAAAAAAAAAAAAAACGATTTACAGCATAATTTATTCAAAACTAGGCTTACAGACCTTATTAACCTTGGGCATCCACTAGTAAAATGAGCACAAGAGATTTCTTGGGATAAAATGGAAGTTGAGTTCGAAAATTTATATTCAGAGTATGGAAGACCCTCTATTCCCATTCGTAAAAATAGCAGGCATGTTACTCTTGAAAGAAATGTTTAAAGAGAGTGATGAATCAATAGTGGAACGTTGGATAGAAAATGCTTATTGGCAATATTTTACAGGATAATAATTTTTTAAAGCCATAGCTGCTATATTGAACCTACAATATCACACTTAAAAAGAAATCATTCTTTAGGACTAAACTTTCTTAAAGGTGTGGCTGGAGATCTCAATAATGTACTACTGGCAGGAATTGGATACAATCTAAAGCTAAGGTTTAATCAAATAAAAGAACAAATTATTTTATGACTTGAATTATTGTTCAACTTTTAAATAAAAACAAAACCACTATTTTAATCGAAATTTAAAATAGTGGCTTTTTAAGGAATGACTCAATAATCAAATTAAACAATTTGTTTCTATTTTACCTAATCCGAAACTTAAATTTATCTACAAAATGAATTTTCCAAAAATTGCTAAATTGATAATTGAATTAAAAGATGCTGATTTAAAGTTTCGAGAGAAACTCATTAAAGAAAAAAAGCTCTCTGAAGGTTACAACAATAAAATGGAAACTCTTCACATAAAAAATGCAGAAAAACTAAATGAAATTATTGACGAAATTGGTTTTCCAACCATTGAAAAAGTCGGAATTGAGGCTAGTGAATCGGCTTGGTTGATTATTCAACATTCTATAAGTAAACCTGAGTTTATGAAAAAGTGCCTAAAACTATTAGAAAATGTAGCTGTTGATAATAAAGATTATGAGAAGAATTTAGCAATTTTAATGGATAGAATAAGTGTTTTAGAGGGAAAGCCTCAATTATACGGAACTCAATTCGATTGGGACAAAAATGGAAACTTGAGTCCTAATAAATATGATGATCTTTTAAAAGTTAACAATCGAAGATTAAAAATTGGACTCAATACTCTTGAAAAACAAACACAAATCATAAGATTACAAGCAGAAGGCGAAAACCAGAGGGTTCCAAAAAATCTTCATGAAAGAGAAAAAGAAATAATCCTTTGGAAAAGAAAAGTTGGTTGGATAAAATAAAATGGATTTAACGATTATTGCTTTTAAACTTATTTGAGAACTAACACATTGAACCAAGACCAAATATTAAACTTTAATCCATAAAAAAAAAGCTACCTTAAACAAGGTAGCTTTTATATTTATAAGCAATTCACTTATGAATGGTGACGCTCTTCAATTTCTTTAATATCATTCTTATTCATTGAGTCAACTAAAACTGGTGTTGCAATAAATAAAGATGAATATGTTCCTACAACAATACCAACAAGCATTGCGAAGATAAATCCTCTAATAGACTCACCACCGAAAATAAACATGATTAACAATACTAAAATCATGGTTAAAGACGTATTCAATGTTCTTGATAATGTAGTATTAATAGAAGCATTTACTACTTCTTTGAAAGTACCTTTAACATTTCCTGCTAAGAACTCTCTAATTCTATCAAATACAATTACAGTATCGTTCATAGAATATCCAATAACAGTTAAGATTGCCGCGATGAAGTGTTGATCCATTTCCATGTGGAAAGGCATCACTTTATATAATAATGAGTATAATCCTAATACAAAGATAACGTCATGTAATACAGCAGCGATAGCTCCTAATGAATACTGCCATTTACGGAATGAAATTACTAAATAAAGTCCAACAATTAGCATTGCACCAATAACAGCCCAGAAAGAGTTTGTTTTGATATCTGCAGAGATAGCTGCTCCAACTTTAGAAGCTTGTAAAACTCCTAATTGTTTACCATCGTATGAATTGATAAAGTTTTCATATGAAGTATTAGTATAATATTTACCTAAAACTTTGTATAACTTTTTATTTACTTCTTCATCTACGTTAGCACTTTCTTCTTTGATTTTATATTTAGTAGTCAATTTTAATTGATCATCATCACCAAATACTTTTGCTTCAACAGCTGTTCCAAATTCTTTAGATAATTCTTCAGAAACTAGAGTTGGCTCTACTGCTTTTTCAAATTTTACTTGAAAGGTTCTTCCTCCAACAAAATCAACACCTTCGTCAAGACCGTTTAAAAAGAAGATTGAAACTAAACTCACTACTACAACTACAGAAGAGAACAAGTAAGTCCATTTTTTAACTCCAATAAAATCAAAGTGGAAACCTGTAAACCAATTTTTAGTTAATGGCGTTGTGAATGTTAAACTTCTATTATTAGCAATATCTTTATCAATAAAGATTCTTGCAATAAAGATTGAAGTAAACAATGAAGTTACAATACCAATTAATAATGTAGTTGCGAAACCTTGAATAGGTCCTGTTCCGAAAATAAATAAGATAGCTCCAGTTAATACGTGAGTAACGTTTGCATCAATAATAGAACGCATAGCTCCTTTCCAACCATAAGATGCAACGACTGCATCACCTAACGTTTTCCCTTCACGTAGTTCTTCTTTTGCTCTTTCATATATAATGATGTTTGCATCTACAGCAGTACCAAGTGTTAAAACGATACCTGCAATACCTGGCAATGTTAATACAGCACCTAAACTTGCTAAAATTCCGAATAAGAAAAGTAAGTTTACTAATAATGCAATATTTGCATACCAACCAGCTCTACCATAGTAGAATACCATCCATAAACAAACTAATAAAAAACCTACAATAGAAGAAATGAATCCAGCATGAATAGCTTTTTCTCCTAATGATGGTCCAACAACTTCTGATTGAACAATTTCAGCAGCAGCAGGCAATTTACCAGCTCTTAATACATTCGCTAAATCTTTAGTTTCTGTAACATCAAAATTTCCTGAAATTTCTGATCTACCACCTGCAATTGGTCCTGTAGAAACACCTGGAGCAGAATAAACTACATCATCAAGTGCAATAGCGATATAACCTTTAGTTGTAAATGCATTTCCTGTTAATTGCTCCCATACTTTAGCACCTTGACCATTCATTTGCATAGAAACAGCTGGCTTACCTAATTGATCAAAAGTATCTCTTGCGTCAGTGATAACTCCACCACTTAAAGGTGCAACATCATCTTTATTTCCTTTTAAAGCATAAAGTTCAAAAGTTTCAATATCAGCTTTTGTCTTTTCGTCTTTAGTAATAGTTGGTTTACCCCAAACAAATTTTGCAAAACGTTTGTCAGCAGGTAATAAAGAACGAATATCTGCTCTTTTTAAATAAGAGTTAATTTTAGCTGTATCTTTTACTGAAACAATACCTAAAATTGGTCCACCACCTTGACCTACAAATTTATCTAATATAGGATTACTTCCTTTTTTAGAAGCAACAGAATCATTAGCTTTATTAGCTAACATATCTTTAATAGAATCGTTTGTTACAGTCTTTACTTCTGGAGATGTTGCATTCTTTTCAGTAGCTTTCAAAGCGTCGTTTGCAGCCATTAAGAAACCACCTACTTCATCAATTTTGTAAGTTTCCCAAAATTCTAATTGAGCTGTTGATTGTAATAATTTTTTGATACGGTCAACATCTTTAGCACCTGGTAATTCAACAAGAATTCTTCCTGTTTGTCCAAGTTTAGCAATGTTTGGTTGAGTAACACCAAATTTATCAATACGCTTTCTTAATACGCCAAAAGCAGATTCAACTGATTCATCAACTTTTCTTCTGATAACTTTTTTAGTTTCATCATCAGACATTTTAAAATTGATTTCGTCAGATAAATTTTTGTTTGCAAAAATATCTGGAGAAGCTAATTTTGTATCACCTTTGATAGCATCAAAAGCCACAAAGAAAGCATCTAAATAAGATTGATTTCCTTGTTGATTAACCTTTGCATCTTCTAATGCTTTATTGAAAACGGCATTTTTAGAATTGTTAGAAAGACCTTTCAAGACATCTTTAACCGAAATTTGAAGAATTACGTTGATTCCTCCTTCAAGGTCAAGACCTTTGTTGATTTGTTTTCCGACTACCTCATCATAAGTGTAATCAACAAGACCAAACATACTAAAAACCTTTTTGTTTTTAATATCGTTTAGATATTCTATTTCTTTATCTTGGTTTCCTTTTGCAAATGCTTTAGCGTCATTTTGAACACCATTAGATACAAATGTGAAAGAAAGTTGGTAAATACTTACCAGTGCAAATAGAATTGCGAAAAATTTAATAAGTCCTTTATTCTGCATTATTACTAAAAATTAATTAATTTTTGTTTGTTGGGTTTAAAAAAACAAGTAAATATAAAGTAAGCCATTGATTTTCAATGTAAATCAATAAAAATACCTTTTTACACGTTTTTTCAAACGTGCAAATATATAATTAACCTAAAGATTAACAAATTATTTACACATTAATATCAAAAAAAAGACTGCAAAAATGCAGTCTTTTTAATCTATTGTATTTTAATTTATGATAAAATCGATTTCAAATCACCATTCATTGCTCTAACTGCGTCTGCACTCTTAGCAAATTTTGCTTTTTCTTCTTCGTTTAATTCAATATTCACAATTTTTTCAATACCATTTCTTCCGATGATACATGGGACTCCAATGCAGATATCGCTTTGTCCGTATTCACCTTCTAACATTACTGAACAAGGAATCATTTTCTTTTGATCATTTAAGATAGAATCAACTAAAAATGCTACAGAAGCTCCTGGTGCGTACCATGCAGAAGTTCCTAATAAAGCCGTAAGTGTGGCTCCTCCAACCATTGTATCTGCAGCTACTTTAGCTAATTCATCAGCTGATAAAAATTCTGAAACTGGTACTCCGTTATAAGATGCCAATCTTGTTAAAGGAATCATAGTAGTATCTCCGTGACCACCAATAACCATTCCTTGAATATCGTTAGCTGGTTTGTCTAAAGCTAGTGATAAATAAGTTTTGAAACGTGAACTATCTAAAGTTCCACCCATTCCAATAATTCTATTTTTTGGTAAACCTGTAGCTTTTAATGTCAAATAAGTCATTGTATCCATTGGATTTGATACTACAACAACAATTGCATTTGGTGAATGTGCTAATAAATTTTCAGCCACTCCTTTTACAATTCCTGCATTAATTCCGATTAATTCTTCACGAGTCATTCCTGGTTTTCTTGGAATTCCAGATGTAATAACTACTACATCACTTCCTGCAGTTTTTGAATAGTCATTTGTACTTCCAGAAACCTTTGTATTAAATCCTAAAGTAGTTTGCGTTTGCATAATGTCTAAAGCTTTTCCTTCTGCAAATCCTTCTCTAATGTCTAATAATACGATTTCACTCGCAATTCTTCTGTAAGCAATAGCGTCTGCGCATGTAGCTCCTACGTTTCCTGCTCCTACTATGGTAACTTTCATTGTATTGTATGTTTATTTATATTGATAAAAATTAAAATTCGTATTGTATGGATAAATTTATGTTTACAAATTTACCAAAAGCAAATGAAGTTTGAACATAAATTTTGCTAAATTGGTATCTACCTGATAGTTTGTATAGATTGAGAAAAGGATTTGCCCGAAAAAATCAGACAAATCCCTATCATTATATATTTTAAAAACTTATTACGCATCGATGTTTGCGTAAACAGCATTCTTCTCGATAAATTCTCTTCTTGGTGGAACTTCATCACCCATCAACATTGAGAATACTCTATCTGCCTCAGTTAAATTATCAATAGTAACTTGACGCAAAGTTCTGAAATTTGGATCCATTGTAGTTTCCCATAATTGTTCCGCATTCATTTCTCCAAGACCTTTGTAACGTTGAATTCCTGCGCTTCCGCCCATTCTTTCGTTAGCAGCATCACGTTGATCATCAGTCCAAGCATATTCTTTTTTGTTTCCTTTTTTAACTAAATATAAAGGTGGAGCAGCTATGTAAACATGTCCGCCTTCAATCAATTCACGCATAAAACGGAAGAAGAACGTAAGAATCAAAGTAGCAATGTGACTACCATCGACATCGGCATCACACATGATGATTACTTTGTGGTATCTTAATTTTTCTAAATTTAATGCTTTTGAATCTTCTTCTGTTCCGATAGTTACACCAAGAGCAGTGAAGATATTTCTGATTTCTTCGTTTTCAAAAACTTTGTGGTGCATCGCTTTTTCAACATTCAAGATCTTACCTCTTAAAGGCATGATGGCTTGAAAGTTTCTATCACGACCTTGTTTTGCCGTTCCACCAGCCGAATCTCCTTCGACTAAGTAAACTTCGCATTTTGCTGGATCTTGTTCTGAACAATCAGATAGTTTTCCTGGTAAACCTCCACCGCCTAAAACGGTTTTACGTTGAACCATTTCACGAGCTTTTTTAGCAGCGTGACGCGCTTGAGCAGCAAGGATTACTTTTTGAACAATAATTTTCGCATCGTTTGGATTTTCTTCCAAATAATTTTCAAGCATTTCAGAAACCGCTTGAGAAACTGGAGAAACTACTTCTCTGTTTCCTAATTTGGTTTTAGTTTGACCTTCAAATTGTGGTTCAGAAACTTTAACCGAAATAATAGCTGTTAATCCTTCACGAAAGTCATCACCTGCGATTTCAAATTTCAATTTATCTAATAAACCAGAAGCGTCAGCATATTTTTTCAACGTACGAGTTAATCCCATACGGAAACCTTGTAAGTGCGTTCCTCCTTCGTGCGTATTGATATTATTTACGTAAGAAAAAATGTTTTCAGAATAACTAGTATTGTAAACTAAAGCAACCTCAACAGGGATTTCTCCTTTTTCGTGCTCCATACTAATTACGTGAGAAATAATTGGCTCACGACCCATATCTAAAAACTTAACGAACTCTTTCAATCCTTCTTTTGAATGAAAAACTTCACCTTCGTATTCTCCGTTATCTTTTGTACGACGCTTGTCAGTTAATGTAATTGTAATTCCTTTATTAAGGAAAGACAACTCACGCATACGAGCTGCTAAAGTATCGTAGTTATACTCAATGGTTTGAGTAAAGATAGTTTTATCAGGATGAAAAGTAACCATTGTACCACGTTTGTCGGTTGTACCAACTTGCTTTACAGGATACATTGCTTTACCTCTTTCGTATTCTTGCTCGTATATTTTTCCGTCTCTAAAAACGGTTGCTTTTAAATTATCAGAAAGTGCATTAACGCAAGAAACCCCAACTCCGTGAAGACCTCCAGAAACTTTATAGGAATCTTTGTCGAATTTTCCACCGGCACCAATTTTGGTCATTACTACTTCAAGAGCAGAAACACCTTCTTTTTTGTGCATATCAACTGGAATACCACGACCGTTATCTTCAACAGAAACAGAATTATCTTCGTTAATAAAAACTCCAATAGTATCACAATGACCTGCTAAAGCCTCATCGATTGAGTTATCTACTACTTCATAAACTAAATGGTGTAAACCTCTAACGCCAGTATCTCCAATGTACATGGAAGGACGCATTCTAACGTGCTCCATTCCTTCTAATGCCTGAATACTGTCGGCTGAATAGCTATTTTTTTTAATTTCGTCGCTCATAATAAATTATATCGTATGTATGATTTTTGTCTAACACGCAAATATATAATTATTAAGATGATTTTAAAGCATTTTAAAGCATTTTGTCGTAGAAGTTATTAACATTTATCTTTTAATAAATTTTAATTGATTTAAAACGATTTTTTGAAGTTTAAACAAAAGTTGCTTTTATAATTGATTGATATACTGACAAATGCTAGCTAGCACTAATTGCAATGGAAAGCTTTTTCTTTTGTTGCCTGAGGTTACTCGAAGGCAACAAAAGAAAAACTTGGAATGGAAAGCAGGAATATGGATTACTGATAAATAACTGACCATTCGCTCCTTTTAAAAAGTATTCAGTTTTCAGTTGGCAGTTTTCAGAGTAAACAAAAACGCCTATCATAAATGACAAGCGTTTTAAACAAACAAACTAAACTTCAATCTAAAGTCAAGAAACTACGCTTGACTTTATGCTTTTACATAGGCGTCATCGTGAACATTTGCCACGGCTCTACCTGATGGATCATTCATGTTTTTGAAAGCTTCATCCCATTCTAGTGCAATTTTGGTACTACAAGCAACGCTAGCTTCTTGTGGAACGCAAAGTGCTGCTGTATCGCTTGGAAAATGCTCTGTAAAAAGAGAACGATAGTAATATTCTTCTTTTGATGTTGGTGTTTGAATTGGGAATTTGAATTTTGCATTCGCCATTTGTTCGTCGGAAATTTCTTTTCCAACCATTCCTTTTAAAGTGTCAATCCAACTGTAACCTACTCCATCGCTGAATTGTTCTTTTTGTCTCCAAGCCACACTTGCTGGCAACATGTCTTCAAATGCTTTACGCAAAACCCATTTTTCCATGCGTTCTCCGTTAATCATTTTATCATGTGGGTTGATGCGCATAGCAACATCCATAAATTCTTTATCTAAAAATGGTACACGTCCTTCAATTCCCCAAGCTGCCAAACTTTTGTTAGCTCGCAAGCAATCATACATGTGTAATTTACTTAATTTACGTAAAGTTTCTTCATGGAATTCTCTTGCATTTGGAGCTTTATGAAAATACAAATAACCACCAAACAACTCATCGGAACCTTCTCCAGAAAGCACCATTTTGATACCCATTGATTTAATAACTCTTGCCATTAAATACATTGGTGTTGAAGCTCGAATTGTAGTAACATCGTAAGTTTCTAAATTATAAATCACATCTCGAAGAGCGTCTAAACCTTCTTGAATAGTGAATTTAACTTCGTGGTGAATTGTTCCTAAATGATCTGCTACAACTTGTGCTGCAGCTAAATCTGGTGAGCCTTCTAAACCTACTGCAAATGAATGCAATTGTGGATACCAAGCATCAACTGTATCGCCTGATTCAATTCTTTTTTGTGCATATTTTTTTGCAACTGCCGAAGTAATTGATGAATCCAAACCTCCAGAAAGTAAAACTCCATAAGGAACATCACTCATCAATTGACGGTGAACTGCTGCTTCTAAAGCGGTTTTAATTTCTTCTATACTCGTTGCGTTATCTTTTACTGCATCGTATTCTGTCCATTCTCTGTTGTACCATTTTACGAATTCACCATCTTTACTTGACATGTAATGTCCAGGTGGAAATAACTCGATTTTTGTGCAATATCCTTCTAATGCTTTAAGTTCTGAAGCTACATAAAATGTTCCATATTGGTCCCAACCGATGTATAATGGAATAATTCCCATGTGGTCGCGAGCAATGAAATATTCGTCTTTTTCAACATCGTAGATTGCAAAACCAAAAATTCCGTTCATTTCGTCTATGAAGTGAACTCCTTTTTCTTTATATAAAGCAAGAATTACTTCGCAATCACTTTCAGTTTGAAACTGATACTTGCCTTCAAATTGTTTGCGTAATTCTCTGTGATTATATATTTCACCATTGGCTGCAAGAACCAATTTTTTATCTTCGCTAAATAATGGTTGTTTTCCAGAAGCTGGATCAACAATTGCTAATCTTTCGTGAGCTAATATAGCTTTATCGTTACTAAAAATTCCGCTCCAATCTGGTCCGCGATGACGGATGATTTTTGCCATTTCTAATACTTGAGGTCTTAATGATTCTGATTTTTGTTTTAAATCAAAGGCGCATACAATTCCACACATTTTATTTCTAGTTTAAAAGTTTATAAAAGTTTAAGAGTTTATAAGTTTATCTCAAAAACTATATTCTTTATTTGATGAAGCAAAATTGAGGCAATACTTCAAATATTAAAACTAAAAAAGAATAATTAGTTATAAATTGAAACTAAAAAATGATTTTATATGAAAATTATAAAGTAAAATTGTTTTGAATTGTGGTTTTGGGTTAGAGATTGTAATTCATTTGCCACAGATTAAACGGATTTTACTGATTTACGCAGATTTTTAAAGGATTGATTGAATTTTATATCTAGTTGTATTAATTTCAAACTCAAAACCCACTTCATTTCCCATCAACTTACTTCCAAGTGGTGATTGTGGTGAAACTGCAATAATCGTTTTATCTTCAATAATTATTTTTGGTAAAGCCGCACTTATAAATAAGAGCATTCCATTGGCTTGAACCAAACTTCCTAAAGCGATTTTAGTATGATTTGAGGAAGCGTCAATTTTATCTAGAACCGCTTTTTGGTCAAGGATTTCTTTTAGCTTGTGGTTGAGTTTTTCTTGTTCAATGTGCATCATTGACAATGCCGTTTCATGCTTATCGCCTGCCGAACCTTTGGCATCGTTTTGAGCATCTTCTGTCAATCCTGAAATCATATCACGGAAGACATCGATTTTATCTTGAAGTAATAGTTGGTGTTGCTGAAGGATTTGTTTTTTCATATAATTTACCACAAAGACACAAAGGCACGAAGTTTATTATTAAAAATATTAGAAAATTAAAAAAAGTTTAAAAGCATTGAGATATAAAGATTCATTAAGATTTAAAAAATTATTTTTATAAAATATCAAAGAAAATGAACCTTAATCTTAAATTTTCTTTGTGAATTCGTGGCTTTGTGGCAATAAAATTAAAAATCAAATTTATAATTAGCACCTAATAATCCTTGCACACCTTGCACTTGATAGTTTATCCATCTTTGGTAACTTTGGTTAGCTAAATTATTTCCTTTTAAGAAAAAGGTTAATCTTTCATTGTATTTGAATCCAATATGAGCATTCAAATCGAAATAGCTATCAAGTGTTGTTATTTCTGTAGTATATGTTGGTGGAAAAATTGCTAAAGCTGTTTGTACAAACTTAAGATCTTTTCGTTCTCCAACAAAGAAAAAACTTGTTCCTGCATACCATTTATCAGTTATATTGAAATCTAAATTGACCCCTAATTGTAAAGCTGGTAAATTCCATGCTTCTTCTTGAATATCGGTTGTGTAACTGCTAAAAGTTCCGTTAACACCAAAAGATACGTTTTTAGAGAAGTCGGCTTTTAATTCACCATAAAAACTAACTGTTTTAACATTGTCGTAAACAACATCAAATGAATTTCCGTAGGCGTAACCATTTTTATTTGTATTGTAATGAGAGAATTCATTTCTTAAGAACATTGGTTTACCTCCTTCATTCATCAACGAACCACGAATGTTGTATCCTATAGTATTTGCTAATTTACCTTTTAATCCAACATAAATGTCAAATTTTTGATCGGTTGGTCCAATTCCTAATGTTGGTGAAACGAAGAAATTTTCTTGTACGAACTCTTGATAAGAATTTTGTTTTAAAGCACCTTCTGCTCCAGCATAAGCTACCATTAAATCGCCAACCACTTTGTAAGATGCTGTAATATTTGGATAGATAAAGAATTTATTTTTTCCAGATTCTGTTGCCATGCTGTAAAAGAATCCAACACCTAAATTTACAGATAAATCATCTTTATTGATTTGGAAACTTGGTTTCATTCCTACGTTGGTGTAACCATATTTCAACTCAGTTATTCCGTTATAATCTTTGTCAAACTTACCATTGATGTAATCGAAAACAAAATCTACTTTTATCTTTTCATCCATGACATCAAATGCAAGAGAAGGTTTTGCAACCAAACGATTTTCTCCAGAAGAAAAAGCATCTGAAAAACGATTGAATTTGATTGTTGCCTCTTTCAAAACACTTTCTCCAAGCGCTAATCTTCCACCAAGTGAAATGGTTTGATAGGTTTGTTTAGAATCGATTCCTTTAATAAAAGCATCCTTATCGGCAGGAATAAAATTTTCATAAAATAATGGATTCAAGCCATACCAATTATACATTTGATGTTGATAACCCAAATCTGCATTCCAAGATAGATTTCTAGATTTACTTCCGTAAGTTAAATCTATTGAAGAGTTTGAAAATTTATCATCTAAATCCAAATCTTTAATTCCGCCTTGAGAGGAAAGATGACGTAACATTGCTCCCACATAATCACCACTTTCTAATGTTTGTGTTACAAACAATTCGGCATTGATATTTCCGTAGTTTCCTGCTGCTAAAGTAGCGTAATTACTATACAATTTTTCTTGCTTTCCTTTATCAACTCCAGCTGCTTTTCCTTTAGAAGGTGTAAATGTTGAAGCTACTGGGAAAGAGAAAATATTGTACTGAATATTCTCTTTTTTAGAATTATCATCGTCTTCTAAAGATGGTGTTTCTTTCACTTTAAAAGCATCTGAAATAGTTGGTGTGTATGGTTTTACAACGTTAACAACTTCTGTTCCGATGTTTTCGTCTTTCTTTTGAGCAAAAGTGATTTGAGTTCCTAAAATTAGACAAATAGATAAAAGACGAATAGATAATGGACTTTCGAATATTGTGAATTGAGATCTATTTTTTGATAAATTCATATGTTTTAATTTAATGTATTTTGAAATGACATTGTTGCTTTTTGAAATTCTTCTAATTTAAGTTCTATGCTATTTGAAACGTCATCAGAAATAAAGTTACAAGTATTAGCTATTAATAATTGTGTTTGAAGTTCAAAAGATGAACCTAATGCAATATCTAAAAAATGACTAAACGATTTATTTGTTCTACTTGAACCTTCGGCTATATTTGAAGCAATTGAAACTGAACATCTATTCATCTGACTAATCAATCCATACTTTTCTGCACTTGGAAAATTTGATGTCAACTCAAAAATTGTTTTAGTCAATTCCATTGACATTTGCCAAATTTTTAATTTTTTGAAATTATGTCTCTTAAAATCATTCATGTTTTTAATCTATTATCTATTTGTCTATTATCTAAACAATCTATTTCTCAATAGAAGAATTCGTTTTACTTTCCTCTGATTTAATAGCATTCAATTCTGTTTTAGCTTCTTCAACAACATCGGTGAATTCCGCAAAATTTTCTATAACACTTTCTAAAATTGCTGTTGCTTGGAAACTATCTTTCAATCCGTAATAATTTTTCGCCATTACCACTAAACCTTTAGCTCCAAAATATTTGTAACCCGAGTAGTCTTTAGCAATTTTTTGAACCACTTTATTAGATTCAGCAAATTTTCCATCTTTATTTTTGAAATAAGCATCATAAAACAATGCTTCTGCTGCTAATTCTCCTTTCGCAATTTTCAATAAATTAGCATAAGCTGTTCTTGCTTTAGCTTCGTCATTAGCTTTTATTGCCGAACGAGCTACAATAATTTGAGCATCACTTTTTACTTTATTATCTGTTTTTGGATTTGCCAAAACTTTATCAGCATAAACTACCGAATTTGGATAATCTTTTTGTGAATAGTAAGCTCTCATTAAATTAGCTTGAGCAAAAGTTACGTTTTGTGGAAAATCAGCTTCTGTTTCTAATCGTTTTAAAACTGGAATTGCTTTGGTGAAATCATCTTTTTTCAAATGAATTTCGCATAAACGAGCTAACGATTGTTCTGTAAATTCGCTTTTTGATTGTGCAATTATATATTCATAATTTGGAACTGAATTAGCTTCCAATCCATCAGCATAATACGATTGAGCTAAATAGAAATTGGCTTTCAAAGCATGAATTCCTTTTGGAAATTTGGCAACATAACTACTTAAAGTTGCGATGGCTTGTTTGGTATTATTTTGCAAATATTGTTTTTCTGCTGCTTCATAAGTATCATTATCTAATTCAGCATCGGAAACTTCTACGAAATCTAAAGTTCTTACCCAAGTCGCATACTCATCAACTTTTCCGTTATCTACATAAATCAATCTTGCTGTAGAAACTGCTTCTAATGCCTCTGGAGTTCTTGGATAATCGGCAGCTACTTTTTTGAATTTTGTTATTGCTTCATTATCTTTATTCGCATTGTAATAAATCAATCCTTGGCGTAAAACAGCTTTTGATGAATAAGAACCGTTTTTAAACTCTGACAATAATTGATCGTAAGTTTTAATTCCTAAATCAGTTTTATTATCTGCAACATAAGTATTTCCTAATTCAAACAAGGCATCATCACGATATTGAGAGGTTTTGAAAGTTGCCAAAAACTTATTGAAATCTTCAATTTTCTTATCATTTTTGCTTACAAAACCATATGAAATTGCTTTTTGAAATGCAGCATAATCAGCGTCAACACTTTTTAATTCGATAGCTTTATTGTAAGCATCCATTGCTGGCCAATATTTGGAAGAAACAAAACGGCTATCTCCAAGTCTCAAATAAGAATCATTCAATCGGATTTTATCGTCTTTTACAGCATCAATTTGTGCTTGAAAATAATTTCCTGCTTGCTCATATTCTTTTTGCTTGAAATAACAATATGCAATGTTGTAATTTACATTTTTGAACTCTGGAGTGTTCTTAGCTTCAGCCATTCCTTCAAATTGCTTGAAACTTAACAATGCTTCATTAAAATTATCTAAAGTAAATTCGGTTTCCGCTTTCCAAAATGTTGCTCTTGCGGAGAATTTTGCATCTTTTTGCTCTTTCAACGATTTAGCAAACATCTTTTGAGCTTCTTGATAATTTCCGTCTGTGTACAATTCTAAACCTCTATAAAAAGTTACTTTTTGATACGCCAATCTGTTTTCTGGATTTTTATTTTTTTCCAACAAAGTCAACGCTTCTTTGTAATTTTTAGAAGTGATATACGAGTTAATCAATAAGTTTTCAATTTCATTTTTGCTAGGTGAATTTGGATATTTTGCCAAAAACGAAGACAAAACGTCAGGAACCGATTGATACGAATTCCCAATTTCATAACTGATTTTAGCATAATTCAAATTGGCGTCTTCTTGAATTTTCTTATCAAAATCCATTTCAGATGCAATCTTGAATGCATTTAATGCTTGTTGCTTCTTGTCGGTTTTCATGTAGCTTTCACCTAAATGATAGTACGCATTTTGAGCAACGAAATCTTTCCCATCAATAATCTTATTGAATTGCGAAATAGCGTTTTCGTAGTCTTTTTGTTGGTAATATGTATATCCTAATTGGTAGAAATCAGTGTTACTCCACTTTCCTTTTTTGCCATTATATTCTTTCAAATAAGGCAATGCTTCACCATATTGTTTCAAATTGAAATAACTTTCTCCAATAATTTTATTCAATTCTGATTTTTCAACCGCCGATGATTTTGCCATGGCAGCCTTACCCAAATCGATTGCTTTTTGGAAATTTCCAAGTTTAAAATTCATATCAGCTTGAAAGTAAGACATCTTTTCTTTGTATTTCTCTTCACCAGAAACTTGATCGAAATACTTAGTTGCTTCTTTGTAGTCATCACCTTCATAAGCCATAAATCCTAAGTAATATTTGGCTTGTGAACCATATTCTTTAGAATT
The DNA here is from genome assembly GCA_947457105.1 of Flavobacteriaceae bacterium. Classification (GTDB taxonomy): domain Bacteria; phylum Bacteroidota; class Bacteroidia; order Flavobacteriales; family Flavobacteriaceae; genus Flavobacterium. Next base: position 1,593 of record CANGUP010000003.1, on the reverse strand, counting down.
AGCAACTTTATTAAAATAAGCAGTAGCCTCTTTTTTATTTTTTGCTGTAAAAAAAGCATATGCTTTTTGAAAATTATAACGTTCTAACTCATCATAAGTCAAGGCACTTTCGTCAACTTTATTAAAATATTCTAATGCTTGTGGATAGTTTCCGTTTTCAAAATAGAAGGTCGCAACACCAATGTAAGCTTGATTTTGCTTAGTGCTTGTTGGATAATCCGCTACAAAATCTTCCATCAATTTATCCGCACCGGATTGATTTAAACGAATGGCACAATTAGCTATATAATAAGCGCAATCAGCTTGAACTTCTTGTTCTTTGTTATTTTGTTGGACTTTTTCGAATAAAATCTGAGCTGCTAAATATTGTTTGTCATTGTATAAATCTGTAGCTCTATCAAATTCAGAAAATTGGTTGGTATAAATAGCAGTTTGCTGTGCCGAAATTGTAGCTCCAGAAACCAATACATTTAAAAATAAAAAAGCTGTTATTTTACGCATTTCGTATATTTTTTAATAATCATTCAAAATTACCATTCTACTAAGTATAACGAGACATCGTTTGGTTTTATTATAAACATTTTTCTTAACAATCTAATTTTAGAAATTATTAAGATAGGAAGCAATAAAAATCAACTTGTTAAGTTTTTAAATTAGGAAACTTCAAAATTTATATATCTAAAATCTTATATCTAATATCTAAAATTTATTACTTTTACCCAATAAACAAAATTTCCTATGTCACAACCCGTATTATCTTTAAAAGACGTTACTATTTATCAAGAAAATAAAGTCATTTTATCTCAGGTGAATCTTGAAGTAAATCACGGCGAATTCCTTTACATCATTGGAAAAACCGGAACTGGAAAAAGTAGTTTTATGAAAACACTTTATGGAGATTTGCCTTTAACAGAAGGTGAAGGCCATATTGTGGAATATGATTTGGCGACACTACAAGAAAAAGACATTCCCTATTTGAGAAGAAAAATAGGAATCGTTTTTCAAGATTTTAAATTGCTTCCAGATAGAAATGTGAATGATAACATGTTATTTGTGTTGAAAGCTACTGGTTGGGTTGACATGACCGAAATGCAAAACAAAATTGATGAAGTTTTAGATAAAGTAGGAATGAAAGGTTTTGCCAATAAAATGCCTCACCAACTTTCTGGTGGAGAGCAACAACGTGTTGCTATTGCAAGAGCATTACTTAACGACCCAGAATTAATCTTAGCTGACGAACCAACAGGAAATCTTGATCCTCAAACAAGTGCTGAAGTGCTTGAGGTTTTAAAAAACATCAATGCCAATGGTAAAACCATCATTATGGCAACACATGATTATGCTTTGTTAATGAAATTTCCATCTAAAACACTTAAATGTGAAGATGGTGCTATTTTTGAAGTGGTTCAAAGGAGTGTTTAGTTTTATTATGAAGAAAATTTGCTGTCAATATTAAGATTAATGGGTAAATAACAATATGGAATCTATCACCTTGATCACTTGAAATTGCTGAAATTGCAACAACATATAAAATTACAAAAGATATTATTTTAATTAATAATTTAATTCTTTTTTTAATTAAGAAATAAATTG
>CANGUP010000002.1 GCA_947457105.1 Flavobacteriaceae bacterium | reverse complement strand
TTTATCTAAAAATGTGAAAATCTTAATGTACTTTTCAGCATCAACGTCGGTTGTATTCAACCAAAATTGGTAAAATTTATAAACCGATGTTTTATCGGCAGTTAACCAAACATTTCCACCTTCTGATTTTCCAAATTTAGAACCATCAGCTTTAGTAATTAATGGACAAGTCATAGCATATGCTTTGGCACCTTCTCCATTCATTCTTCTCACTAATTCCGTTCCTGTAGTAATATTACCCCATTGGTCGGAACCACCCATTTGCAACAAACAGTTGTGCGATTTGTACAAATGATGAAAATCGTAACCTTGAATTAATTGGTAAGTAAACTCTGTAAAACTCATTCCTTCTCCAGTTTCTCCACTCAAACGTTTCTTTACAGAATCTTTTGCCATCATGTAGTTCACCGTGATTCGTTTACCCACATCACGAGCAAAATTTATAAACGAAAAGTCTTTCATCCAATCGTAGTTATTTACTAAAATTGGAGCATTAGCAGCAGTTGAATTAAAATCTAAAAAACGAGATAAAACAGCTTTTATTCCAGCAACATTTTTTTCTAAAGTAGCTTCATCAAGTAAATTTCTCTCATCAGATTTTCCTGATGGATCACCAATCATTCCAGTAGCACCGCCAACTAAGGCAATTGGTTTGTGTCCAAATTTTTCTAAATGAACCAATAAAATAATTGGCACCAAACTTCCAATATGCAACGAATCACTTGTTGGGTCAAAACCAATATAGGTCGTTGTCATTTCTTTTAAAAGTTGTTCTTCTGTGCCTGGCATAATATCGTGCACCAATCCGCGCCATTGTAATTCTTCTACTAAATTCCTCATTTTATACTGAATTTATTTCAGTATCTTTTTTAGGTTACTGAAATTTGATTTTCTTAATTTGCGCAAATATAGTTCTAAGATTTCAGATTTCAGATTTCAGATTTCAGATTTTCATAATTTGATTTAAAAAAACTTTGTGACTTTGTGTCTTCGTGGCAAAACCATATCTTTACAAAATGATATTAGTTACTGGTGCAACAGGATTAGTCGGAGCTCATTTAGTACTTCATTTGTTAGAAAATGGTGAAGAAAATATTTGTGCCCTATATCGAAATCAAAAAAATATAGAGAAAACAAAATCTCTTTTTGATTTGTATAAAAAAAGTGAACTATTCTCTAAAATAAACTGGACACAAGGTGATATTCTAGAGGTTCCTTCATTAGAAATTGCTTTTGAAAATATTGATTATGTCTATCATTGTGCGGCTTGTATTTCTTTCAACCCAAATGATGAAGATCAACTTCGAAAGGTAAATATTGAAGGAACCGCCAATATTGTAAATTTTTGTATTGACAAAAACATCAAAAAACTGTGTCACGTTAGTTCAATTGCTGCTCTTGGAGATTTAGCACAGCACGAAACCATCATTACTGAAGCAACAGAATGGAATCCGGAAGTTTTACATAGTGATTATGCTATCTCAAAATATGGCGCCGAAATGGAAGTTTGGCGTGGTCAACAAGAGGGATTGAAAATAGTAATAGTAAATCCGGGCGTTATTTTTGGACCTGGTTTTTGGCAACAAGGTAGCGGTGCTTTTTTTACCTCTATTGAAAAAGGAATTCCGTTTTACACTTATGGATCTTCTGGTTATGTTGCTGTTACAGATGTTGTAACAATAATGTGGCAATTAATGAACTCTGATTGTAATGGAGAACGATTTGCATTGCTGTCTGAGAACATTACTTTTAAAAATATAATCTACACGATTGCTGAAAAAATAAAGGCTAAAAAACCAAAAACAGAAGCAAAACCCTGGATGCTTAATATTGCATGGCGATTGGATTGGGTGTTGTCTTCTATTTTTAGAACCAAAAGAAAAATATCCAAACATGGCGCGCAATCAATTCTAAATAGTGATGCGATTTCAAATGAAAAAATAAAAACCTATTTGAATTATGATTTTGAAGCTATTGACTCTTACTTAGATAAAATTGTAGTTCATTATAAAAAATAATTACTTCACAATTCCTTCTTCAAGATTTTGAACCGGAATTGGAGCACCGCTTAACGTCTTATTTTCTTTATCTAAGCGTTCTTTAACTTCCTCATACATTTTTTTATACTCTTTAATATCTGAAGCATAATATTGTGTATTTTGAGCAAATGTTAAACTATCAACTTTGTATTTTTCTTTTAGAAATACACTTGCTTTAGGATAATTTTGAGTAGCCGAACCTTGATTTCTAGCCGCTTCTAGAATTGCTAAATCATAAATAATCTCCTTCATCTTATCTTTATCGATAAGATTTTTAGGCTTTTCAACTATTTCATTCTTACAGCTAAGAATTACGAATGAAATTATAAATAAAATAAATACTATTTTTTTCATTTTTTATCTATCAAACAGTAAACGTTTTCCGGCTTTAATCTCTTTGACCTTAGAATTTTCATAAACCAATTGTCCGTTTACAAAAGTATGTGTAATTCTTGATTTAAAGTTGGTTTCTTCAAATGGTGACCAACGGCATTTGTATAGAATATTTTCTTTATTTACACTCCAAGGCATCGCCGGATTTACAATTGCTAAATCGGCATAAAAACCTTCTTTTATAAAACCTCTATTTTCTATTTTGAAAATCTTAGCTGGATTATGAGCCATTTTCTCAACGATTTTCTCCACTGAAATTTTACCTTGGTGATGCGCTTCAAACATAGCCACAACAGCATGCTGAACTAAAGGTCCTCCTGATGGTGCTTTTGTGTAAACTTGTTGTTTTTCTTCTAATGTATGAGGAGCATGATCTGTAGCTATAACATCGATTCTATCGTCCAATAATGCTTTCCAAAGTCCTTCCCTATCAGCAGCGGATTTTACTGCTGGATTCCATTTGATGAAATTTCCTTTAGTAGCATAATCTTCGTCTGAAAACCATAAATGATGGATACAAACTTCAGCTGTAATTTGCTTTTCTTCTAACGGAATTTTGTTGGTAAACAAATCCAACTCTTTTGCCGTTGAAATGTGAAATACATGCAAACGTGCACCAGTTTTTTTAGCTAACTTAATTATCTTTTCAGTAGATTTATAACATGCTTCAACACTTCTTATTTCTGGATGTAGCGCTACAGGAATATCGTCTCCATATATAGCTTTATAATGTTCTAAATTACTTTTTACAGTATTTTCATCTTCGCTATGAACAGCAATTAATAATTTTGTGCTTGAAAATATACTTTCTAGAGCGGCAGAACTATCAACCAACATATCACCAGTTGAAGAACCAAGAAATAATTTTAAACCAGCAACATTTTTGGGATTTGTCTTAAGAATTTCTTCTAAATTATTATTAGTTCCGCCCATCATAAAAGAATAATTGGCGTAAGAACTTTGAGAAGCAATTTGATATTTATCTTCTAACAATTCTTGTGTAACAGCATTTGGAACTGTGTTGGGTTGCTCAATAAAAGAAGTAATTCCGCCAGCAACAGCAGCACGGCTCTCTGATTCAATAGTACCTTTATGAGTTAAGCCAGGCTCGCGAAAATGTACTTGATCATCGATTGCTCCTGGAATTAAATAATTTCCTTCGGCATCGATAACTTTACAATTGGAACTTTTGTGGCTTATGTTTCCGGCTATTTCTTTTATTAACTCGCCTTCAATAAGAACATCGCCTTCAAAAATTTTGCCCTCATTTACAATCCTTGCATTTTTAATTAAAACGGTATTCATATATTTTCTATAATCTATTAAATAATTTTTTTATTCTAAGCGATAAAACTCCAAAAATGGCTTCTTTAATAATAGAACTACTCATTTTAGATTGTCCTTTGGTTCTATCGGTAAAAATTACTGGCACTTCTTGAATGTTGAAATTTTTAGAAAATGCTCTGTATTTCATTTCAATTTGAAAAGCATATCCAATGAATTTAATTTTGTCAAGATTAATTGCTTCTAAAACTTCTCTGCTATAGCAAATGAATCCTGCTGTGGCATCCATAATTTTCATTCCAGTAATCATTCTCACATAAACTGAAGCAAAATAAGATAGCAAAACTCTACTTAAAGGCCAGTTTACAACATTTACTCCTGTAACATATCTTGAACCAATGGCCAAATCGGCACCACCAAAATGACAAGCATCATACAATCGCTCTAAGTCATGTGGATTGTGTGAAAAATCGGCATCCATTTCAAAAATAAATTCATAATCATGAGCTAGTGCCCATTTAAATCCATGAACGTAAGCAGTTCCTAATCCGGCTTTTTTTGTTCTAACTTCAAGAAAAAGTTGATTTGGAAATTCTTTTTGAAGCTCTTTTACTTTATCTGCTGTTTTATCAGGTGAATTATCATCTACAATGAGAACATGAAAAGGTTTATGTAAAGAAAATACAGCTCTCACTATACTTTCAATATTTTCAATCTCGTTATAAGTTGGAATAATTACAATACCGCAATTCATATTTATTGATAAAAGTTTGTGCAAAAATACTCATTTTATTACTTCATAATCTTAATAATATTATAATACTAATCAACAAATAAAATTTAGTAATTTTGCCGTTCATGATAGCATTAGAATTACATCCACGAATTATAGAAAACAAAGATTGGGCAACAATTATTTTTGTGCTTTCTTTATTTCTAATTGTTTTGGCAAAATCAGTCTTTGAAACGAGATTTAACGATTATATTCGATTAATTGTATCAGATAAATATACAAAAATATATAGAGAAAGTAGTCATTTAATGAGCGGATTTAATGTGCTTTTATTTGCTATTAACATCATTTCGCTATCTTTTTTCATACAATTAGTCTTAGTACACTACAATTATGGTGTTAAAACCGATTGGATTCTTTTTACAAGAATTTTTACCTTATTGACAGTTTTCATACTTTCTAAATTTCTCGTAGAGAAGATTATTGCCGCAACATTTGGCATTGAAGAAATCATCGAGCAGTTTAATTTACAGAAAGTTACCTTCAGAACCTACATTGGATTACTACTATTACCAATTTCAATTATCCTGTTTTATGGTAATTATTCAACGAATTTTTTAATTATTACCGTAATTAGTATATTATTAATAATAAATTTAGCGACTTATCTTATTTCTTTGAAAAATTATCAAAATTTAGTATTCGGTAAGTTGTTTTATTTTATTTTGTATCTTTGCGCACTTGAAATAGCTCCATATTATTTCATATATTATTTGATTACAAAAAATTAGAGTTTAAACATGGCAAATTTGAAAGTAAGAACGATTTTGGTTTCGCAACCAGAGCCAAAAGTAGAAAATTCGCCTTATTTTGATTTACAACAAAAGCATAAGGTAAAGATAGATTTTCGTTCTTTTATTCACGTAGAAGGCGTAAGCGCGAAAGATGTTAGAGCTCAAAAAATTGACCTTAACAATTTTACTGCAATCATATTAACAAGTAGAAATGCAGTAGACCACTTTTTTAGAGTGGCTGAGGAAATGCGTTATAAAGTTCCAGAAGATTTAAGATATTTTTGTCAATCAGAAGCTATTGCTTTTTATCTACAGAAATATGTTGTTTATAGAAAACGTAAAATTTATGTTGGTCAAAAAGATTTTGCAGACATGAGCTCACTTTTCAAAAAATATAAAGATGAAAAGTTTTTACTTCCTGCTTCAGATCAATTAAATGCTGACGCGCCTGTGACTTTAAACAACCTAAAAATCAATTGGACACAAGCTATTTTTTATAAAACGGTAATGAGTGATTTATCTGATTTAGCAGATGTTTATTATGATGTTTTGGCGTTTTTCAGTCCAACTGGAATCAAATCATTATTTAAAAACTTCCCAGAATTTAAACAAAATGACACCAGAATTGCTGTTTTTGGAAGTACTACTCAAAAAGAAGCTTTAGAACACGGGTTAAGAATTGATATTCTTGCTCCAACACCAGAAACTCCTTCTATGACAATGGCTTTAGAAAAATATGTAGCCGAAGCTAATAAAGGAAAATAAAATTTTATTTATAGTTATCAAAAAAGCCCAACATCACTGTTGGGCTTTTTCTTTGTTTAGGTGTAGTTTGTTTGTTATTTTATAATTGTGGTCCAGCATTTACTAAATTCTGTCCCTCAGCATTGTCTGTATATTGAACGAAGTTTTTAATGAATCTTCCAGCTAGATCCGTTGCTTTAGATTCCCATTCCGAAACATCTGCATAAGTATCTCTTGGATCTAAAATAGCTGGATTAACATCATGTAAAGAAGTTGGAACCTCAAAATTGAATGTTGGAATAATCTTAGTTTCCGCTTTCTCAATCGAACCATCAAGAATAGCGTCAATAATTGCACGAGTGTCTTTTATAGAAATACGCTTTCCTGTTCCATTCCAACCAGTGTTAACCATATAAGCTGTAGCATTGTGTTGCTCCATCTTTTTTACCAATTCTTCACCATATTTAGTTGGATGCAATGATAAAAATGCTTTTCCGAAACAAGCTGAAAAGGTTGGCTCTGGCTGTGTAACACCTCTTTCAGTTCCAGCTAACTTAGCCGTGAAACCTGATAAGAAATAATATTTAGTTTGCTCTGGAGTTAACTTAGAAACTGGTGGCATAACACCAAAAGCATCTGCAGTTAAGAAAATCACTTTTGTTGCATGACCAGCTTTAGAAACTGGTTTTACAATATTGTGAATATGATTAATTGGATAAGAAACACGAGTATTTTGTGTTACAGAACCATCTTTAAAATCGATTTTTCCGTTGGCATCAACTGTTACGTTTTCTAATAATGCATCTTTTTTGATGGCGCCAAAAATATCTGGCTCATTTTCTGCACTTAAATCGATAGTTTTTGCATAACATCCACCTTCAAAATTGAAAACACCATCGTTATCCCAACCGTGTTCATCGTCACCTATTAATTCACGTTTTGGATCTGTAGATAAAGTTGTTTTTCCTGTTCCAGACAATCCGAAGAAAACAGCTACATCGCCATCTTTTCCTTTATTTGCTGAACAGTGCATAGAAGCAATTCCTTGTAATGGCAAGTAATAGTTCATCATTGAGAACAATCCTTTTTTCATCTCACCACCATACCAAGTTCCACCAATTAATTGTACTTTCTCAGTAAGGTTGAAAGCTACATAAACTTCAGAATTTAATCCGTGAGCTGCGTAGTCTTTGAAACTTGTTTTTGAGCCGTTCATTACAATAAAATCTGGTTCACCAAAATTTTCAAGTTCAGCATCTGTTGGACGAATGAACATATTTTTCACAAAATGTGCTTGCCATGCTACTTCCATAATGAAACGAACTTTCAAACGAGTATTTTCGTTAGCGCCGCAAAAAGCATCAACAACAAATAATCTTTTCCCTGAAAGTTGATTTACTGTTGTTTCTTTAAGAGCATTCCAAGTTGTTTGAGAAATTGGCTTGTTATCGTTTACCGCTTTTTCAGAATTCCACCAAATAGTATTTTCTGTAATAGCGTCTTTTACAATGTATTTATCTTTAGGCGAACGACCCGTGAATTCACCAGTCATTACGTTTACAGCTCCAAGCTCAGTCAATTGACCTTTTTCGTAACCTTGTAAACTTGAACTTAATTCTTCATTATATAAAAATTCAAAAGATGGATTGTATATAATTTCTTGGACATTTTTGATTCCATATTGTTCTAACGAAATCGATTTCGTAGATTGGGCAGTATTCTCCATAAAATTGTATTGTGTTGCAATTAATAAATTGACTACAAAGGTAAAAATTAATTATTACAACGTTGTAGTTTATTGAAAAATTATGGTTTTTTCTTTAAAAAATGTAGTGAAAAAATTGCCCAAGCCATAATTAACAGCAAACCTCCTATTGGTGTGATAAACCCAATAACTTTAAAATTGAAAGCATTTAAACTATCTGTAGACAATAAATAAATAGAACCAGAAAAGAAAATAATTCCTAAAATAGTGAGTACTAAAATTGTTTTTTTTGTTTTAAAACTCAAATGACTATTTAATCCTAAAAACAGCAAAAACAAAGCGTGATACATTTGATATTTTACTCCAGTTTCAAATGTAACCAATTGTTCTACAGTCAATACTTTCTTTAAAGCATGTGCTCCAAAAGCTCCTAAAATAATTGCTGTCATTCCAAAAAAACCTGCTGCGGAAAATATTTTCTTATCCATAATAATAGTTCTTAATAATTTTTAACAAAAATATCAGTTATATATTGAATGCTCAAGGATTTTTATGTTTTCCTTTTGATTTTAACAATTATAAAATTTTATATTTGTACCATAATTTTAAGAAATGAAAAAAGCAACATTCATTATCGCTATCCTATTGATTTTCTGCTCCTTTACAGCAGACACCAAAGTAGTAATTCCGTCAGGTGAAAAATTAGTTTATGCTGGTTCTTATAATATGAGTGGATTGATGACACAATTGGCTCAAGTAACCATGTCAACAGAAACTCAGAATACTTCAAAAAACACTTATTTACATTTGAATTGTGAATTAGCAACGTTTAGCAAATGGGATAAATTTTTCAAAATAAGAGATATTTACGAAGCTTATGTAAACCCGACCACTTTAAAACCAAGTTTATATAAAAGAAGTGTTGATGAAGGTGGTTACACTAAAAAAGAAAAATACGTTTTCAAAGGAAATTCTGTCACAAGCACCTCAAAAAAAAGGAATAATCCCGAAACAACTCGTACTTTCAATATTGGTGCTTCGACTCTAGATGTAGTATCGTTACTTTACAAAGTAAGAACTATTGATTTTTCGAAAATGAAATCAGGACAAACTAAATCATTCACCATTGTTTTTGACGAAAAAGAAATTCCTGTTACATTGAAGTATATGGGAACAGAAAGCGTTAATGCTGGGAATCTTGGACAAAAAGAATGCTACAAATTATCTATTGGTGCAAAAACAAACAAGCTAAAAGGAACAGACAAAAACTTAATTTGGCTTACCGCAGATGCAAAAAAAGTACCTGCATTAATGAAGTTTAGTATTCCAGTAGGAACTGGACAATTAGCATTAACTTCTGCAACTGGAATTTAATTACTGAAATAAATTCAGCATAAAATGAGAAAGACATTATTAATTCTATCTTTTATATTTGTTGTCATAAGTGTAGTTTTTTCGATACTTCCATTTGACACTTTAGCACTTTTACCAATTGGAGGTTCCTTAATTTTGATTTTTATAACTTTTAAAAAGTCAGATGTCAATCAACGTAAACTTGTAAAATGGTTGTTTGCAATATCCTATATCTGTGCCTTATTTGTTTTGGGAAAAACCTATTTAATAAAAGATGAAATAGAAAAAGACCAACAGTTTGAACAACAAAAAATAGAAAACAATCAAGAAGCTAAAAAAGATCTTGAAGACTTAGAAAAAGATCTTGAAGGTCTAGAATAAAAAATCAAAGTTCCAATGTAAAAATTCCAAGTTCCAATTATAAATGTTGGGATTTGGAATTTTTTATTGGAATTTCTTTAGTTTTGTAACCAATTACAAACAAACCATGAGAAACATACTAATCATAGGAGCAGGTCGTTCGGCTTCTTCTTTAATTCAATATCTTTTAAACAAATCTGTTGAACAAAATCTTCATATAACTATTGGTGATTTATCTTTAGAATTGGCTCAAAGAAAAACCAACAATCATCCTAATGCAACTGCCATTCAGCTTGATATCAACAATGAAACACAACGTCATTCAGAAATTCAAAAAGCAGATATTGTAATTTCGATGTTACCTGCTCACATGCATATTGAAGTTGCTAAAGATTGTATTACTTTCAAAAAACACATGGTTACTGCATCTTATATTTCTGATGCAATGCAAGGTTTGGATGCAGCCGCAAAAGAAAACGGATTGATTTTCATGAATGAAATTGGACTTGACCCAGGAATTGACCACATGAGTGCCATGAAAGTCATTGATGAAATTCGTGAAAAAGGTGGCAAAATGATTTTGTTCGAATCCTTTTGTGGCGGATTAGTTGCTCCAGAAAGCGACAACAATCTTTGGAATTACAAATTCACTTGGGCACCAAAAAATGTAGTTTTAGCAGGTCAAGGTGGAGCAGCAAAATTCATACAAGAAGGAAAGTACAAATACATTCCTTACAATAAATTATTTCGAAGAACCGAGTTTTTATTAGTTGAAGGTTATGGAAAATTCGAAGGTTACGCCAACAGAGATTCTCTAAAATACAGAAGTGTTTATGGATTAGACGATGTATTGACTTTATATCGTGGAACTATCAGAAGAGTTGGATTTTCAAAAGCTTGGAACATGTTTGTCCAACTCGGAATGACTGATGATACATACGTAATGGAAAATTCTGAAACTATGAGTTTCCGTGAGTTTACCAATTCTTTTTTACCTTATCATCCAACAGATTCTGTTGAAATTAAAATGCGTTTAGCTCTAAATATTGAGCAAGATGACATTATGTGGGACAAATTATTAGATTTAGATTTATTCAACCCAAACAAAATTGTTGGTTTAAAAAATGCTACTCCTGCACAAATTCTAGAACGCATCTTGAATGATAGTTGGACTTTACAACCCAACGACAAAGATATGATTGTAATGTACCATAAATTTGGTTACGAATTGGATGGAAAACAACAACAAATTGACTCTAAAATGGTTTGCATTGGTGACGACCAAATCTACACTGCCATGGCAAAAACTGTTGGTTTACCTGTAGCAATGGCAACTTTACAAATCTTAAACGGAAACATAAAAACGCCTGGCGTTCAATTACCGATTAAAAAAGAAGTTTACGAACCTATTTTGAAAGAATTAGAAGAATTTGGAGTGGTTTTCAAAGAAACTGTAATGCCTTATATTGGTTATAATCCTGATAAATTGGTAACAACTAACTAATAGTTGTTTTAATTTAAAACAAAATATCTATTTTTGCTTTAAAATTACACCCAATGAAAATCAATCAGCTTCAAATTGAAATTGACGGAATCGATAAAGAAATTCTTCGTTTTTTGATGGAAGATGCTCGAAAACCTATTTTGCAAATCGCTAATAAAATTGGAATTTCAGGAGCAGCCATTCACCAACGATTGAAAAAACTGGAAGATGCTGGTGTGATTTCGGGTTCTAAATTTATTGTAAACAACAAAGTCTTAGGTTATAAAACCATGGCTTTTATTGGTGTTTACTTAGAAAAAGCGGCTTCCAATGCTGAAGCTGTAAAAGAATTAAAAAAAATTCCTGAAGTTTTAGAATGTCATTATACAACAGGAAATTGGAGTATTTTAATCAAAATTATTTGTAGAGATAATGAACATTTAATGCAACTTTTGAATAAAAAAATCCAACCTATTGATGGTGTTTCTCGAACAGAAACTTTTATTTCATTGGAACAACAAATAGAAAGACAGATACAACTTTAGCACTTCGACAAGCTCAGTGTGACAAAAAAAATAAAAATGAACCTCAACAAATTTTCAAAAGAAAACCTTACAATTGCTTTTTACACAATCTATATTTTGATAGCAGGTATTTGTTATGAACTTTTTCCTGGTGATGCAAAAACGCCTAACTTTGGTGTGCTTTTGTTCTATTTATTAATTCCTATTAGTTTGATTTACTTTATGGTGCATTTAGTTCGTCAATTGTATGGTGGAAAAAGTCATGTGAAATGTCTTATCATACATGGAGTTGTTTGGTTATCAATATTGGTTATTTTATCAACCTTTGTAAAATAAAAAAATCCGTCTGTTATGACGGATTTTTGTTTATACTTGATTCAAATTATTCATCATTACTTCTACCCATAAAGATAGAAATGTAATACAGTAATGTTCCTATCGAACCAATTGCGGCTACAACATAAGTTCTTGCTGCCCATTTTAGTGAATCTTCAGCTCCTGCATATTCGGCTTGGTTTACCATATTTTTGTTTTTCAACCATGCTAAAGCTCTATTACTTGCATCATATTCAACTGGTAAAGTGATTATTGTAAACAAAGTTGTTGCAGAGAAAATTACAATTCCAACAAGTAATAAAGATGGAAAAGTATTTACCATTAGTATTCCAGCTAGCAAAATCCATTGAACGATATTGGATGCAAAAGAAACTATTGGCACCAATTTAGAACGCAATTGCAACATACTATAAGCTGTAGCATGTTGTACAGCATGTCCACATTCGTGTGCAGCAACTGCCGCAGCAGCGGCATTTCTTTGATTATAAACTGATTCACTCAAATTAACTGTTTTATCAGCCGGATTATAATGATCCGTTAATTGTCCTGGTGTTGAAATTACTTTTACATCATAGATTCCATTGTCTGCTAGCATTTTCTCGGCAATTTCAGCACCAGACATTCCGTTTTGTAAATGCAATTTTGAATAGAACTCGAATTTGCTTTCCAATCGGTTGCTTACGAACCAACTCATTAGCATGATAATTCCAGCTAAAACCATATATCCCATTCCCATAATTTTATATTTAAAGTTTATAGAGTAATATCAAATTACAAGCCAAATTTAAAAAATGACAAGTTGACATTTATTATCTACAAATAGTTATAAACGCAATCAACTCACTAGCTTCATAATAAGTAAAAGAAATATTGACTATTTCATATCCTTCATTTACTTTTTTATCAAGAAAATGTTCTACTTCTTTAGCTAACTCTTCTTTCATTCCACCAAAACCAGCAGTTTTCTTTAGAATGTGAACTTCGTGTTTTCTCATTGTATTTGTTTCTCACTTATACGTAAAAAATGAAAAATGTTACAAAATTCTACAATAAAGTAATACCAAAAACTAAACGATTATTTCCTTGTTCCTTAACAGTGTTGTTCACATCGGCGTAATCTGATTTCCATTTTCCGTTTGTAAATGCAAATTCATATCCAACATTTACTCTAAGTTTGGTAGACTTATTATTAAAAAGATACAATGATGCTGATGGTCCTACAAAGAATAAATTATTTCTTAAAGACAGATTTCCAACATTATTGGCTGGTGTTAAATCATTAAGATCAATAACGTTATTTTTAGTAAAAACGACTAATTCTCCTGTAGTATTTGAAAGATTTAACCCTGTTGTGAAGGCAACTTTTTCTTTGTTTATTAAATTGTAGTGAACTCTTAATCTTGTAGTAAAACCAATATATCTATTTTCATTATTTCCGGCCGCATTTTTAGAATTTAAAAATCCAAAGTCAATGTCTCCAGAATATTTTTTTCCAAACAAGGTCATCCCTATAAAAAACTCTGGAATAAAACTATTAACTTCAGGAAGTCCAGCAGCTTTTAGCTTTTTATCAATGCTTAACTCATCTTGAACTTGAGCATTTAGTCCGTAAGTGAAATAAAATTTTGGTTTATCAGGAATTGTAGTTCCTTCCTTTTCCTGAGCAAATGACCAACTAACAAAAAATAATGCGATTAAAACTTTTAAATTTCTCATATTTACTTTGATTAATGTTATTTTTTCAAAGCTACAAATCAGATTTTTTTTCTAA
Source organism: Flavobacteriaceae bacterium (assembly GCA_947457105.1). Taxonomy (GTDB): domain Bacteria; phylum Bacteroidota; class Bacteroidia; order Flavobacteriales; family Flavobacteriaceae; genus Flavobacterium. The sequence continues at coordinate 42,086 of CANGUP010000002.1, read as the reverse complement.
TTCATTTTTAACTTTAAATTATCTAACGTTTATTTTCTCAAAAAGAAAACAATAGAAATAAAAAACCGAAAATTCGCAAATTTCAATATAGTAATTTGCGAATTTGCGGTAAATAATAATTAAAAATTATCCAACCAAGTTAATCACTTTTCCTGGAACGATGATTATTTTATTTGGAGTTCTTCCGTCTAATTGTTTTATAGTACGTTCGTCTGCCATAACAATTTCTTGAATTTGTGGAACGGTTAAATCTAAAGGTAATTTGATCGTGAAACGCATTTTACCATTAAACGAAACTGGATATTCTTTTTCAGATTCTACTAAATATTTCTCTTCACAAATTGGAAAAGCTACAGTTGAAACCGAGCCTTCATGACCTAATTGCGACCATAATTCTTCAGCAATGTGTGGCGCATACGGCGAAACCAAAATCGCTAATGGTTCCAAAATTTTTCTGCTATTGCATTTCATAGTTGCCAATTCGTTTACGCAAATCATAAACTGTGAAACTGATGTGTTGAAAGAGAAATTCTCGATATCTTCAGTAACTTTTTTGATGGTTTTATGTAACGATTTGTACATATCTGCTGTTGGTTCGTCGTTTGTTACAATAGGACCATTATCATCAAAATACAAACGCCATAGTTTTTTCAAGAAACCTGAAACTCCAGTAATTCCAGCAGTATTCCATGGTTTTGCTTGTTCCAATGGACCTAAAAACATTTCATATAAACGCAACGTATCAGCACCATAATCATTACAAATATCATCTGGATTGACAACATTGTATTTTGATTTGGACATTTTTTCTACTTCGCGACCAACGATGTATTTTCCATCTTCTAATACGAATTCTGCATCTTTATAATCAGAATATAGTGGATAATTTTTAAATGCTTCAATGTTTAATTCGTTTGTGATATCATTTATTACTGCTAAATCAACGTGGATTGGAGTAAAATCAAATTTCACACTAACACCACAACTTTCTAAATTTGATATTTTATTAGTCATTAAAACCTCAAACTTCTTTTCAATTTCTGAAATTCTTTGATTTATTTCATCAGTAACATTTCCTCTTTCGATACTTTCTTTAATGCCTTTGGAAAAAAGAATTGGATTTTCATTTATTAATTTTTTAAATAGCTCAGTCATCTCATTAGTTGAGTTGCCTTGTTCCGCCCAAGTTATGTCAAAATAGGTTCTATAAACAAACGCACTCATTCCCAAAATCATTCCTTGATTGATCAACTTTTTGAATGGTTCTTCTGTTGGTGCGTAACCTCTGTCTTTTAGGAATTTGTTCCAAAAACGAGAGTATAATAAATGTCCGGTTGCGTGTTCGCTTCCTCCAATATATAAATCTACATTTTCCCAATATTTTAGTGCGTCGGCTGAGGCAAATTCGTTTTCATTTTGTGCATCCATATAACGCATCCAATACCACGAACTTCCTGCCCAACCTGGCATGGTGTTTAATTCTAAAGGAAAAATCGTTTTGTTGTCAATCAAATCATTACCAACAACTGAACAATTCACACTATCCCAAGCCCAAGTAGTTGCGTTTCCTAATGGCGGTTGTCCGTCTTCGGTTGGCAAATATTTTTCTACTTCTGGCAATACAATTGGTAAATGTTTGGCATCAATCATTTGTGGCAATCCATTCACATAATACACTGGAAAGGGTTCACCCCAATATCTTTGACGAGAGAAAACCGCATCACGCAAACGGTAATTGGTTTTACCTTTTCCTTGTCCAATTTTTTCTAGTTCTTCTATGATTTTTTTTGTTCCGTCTTTGTAACCCAATCCGTTAAGGAAATCAGAATTTACTAATTCGAAACTGCCTTTTTCACCATAAGCCGCTTCAGAAATATCTTGATTGAAAATGTTTTTAATTTCAGGCATTCCGTGAGTTCCTTTGAAGAAATTCGCAAAAGCATAATCACGCTCATCACCACATGGAACCGCCATAACTGCGCCTGTTCCGTAACCTGCCAAAACGTAATCGCCAATCCAAACTGGAATTGGTTCTTTGGTAAATGGATGTTCGGCAAACGCACCAGTGAAAACTCCTGAAATGGTTTTTACATCCGCCATTCTCTCTCTTTCGGAACGTTTTGCTGTTGCTTCCACATATGCTTCAACCGCAGCTTTTTGTTCTGGCGTTGTGATTTGTGAAACCAATTCGTGCTCTGGAGCCAAAGTCATAAACGTAACTCCGAAAATGGTATCAGGACGAGTTGTGAAAACTGAAATTAGTTTATCTGAATCTTTCAATTTGAAATCAACCGAAGCTCCAACTGATTTTCCAATCCAGTTTCTTTGTGATTCTTTTATCGATTCGCTCCAATCTATGGTTTCTAAACCTTGCAATAATCTTTCGGCATAAGCAGAAATTCGCATTGACCATTGCGTCATTTTCTTACGAATAACAGGATGACCACCACGTTCTGAAACACCATTTACGATTTCGTCGTTTGCCAAAACTGTTCCTAATGCTGGACACCAGTTTACTTCGGTTTCTGCTAAATACGTTAATCTATATTGTAAAAGTATTTTTTGCTGTTCTTCTGATGAAAAAGCATTCCATTCAGATGCTGTGAAAGGTGCAATATTATCATCACAGACAGCATTAACAGCAGTATTTCCTTCATTTGAAAACAAAGAAATCAAAGTTGCAATATCTTCTGCTTTATCTGTATTTTTATTGTACCACGAATTGAACAATTGAATGAAAATCCATTGCGTGTGTTTGTAATAATCGGCATTTGAAGTGCGTACTTCTCTACTCCAATCGAATGAAAATCCAATTTTATCTAATTGTTCACGGTAACGCGCAATATTTTCTTTGGTTGTTGTATCTGGATGTTGCCCAGTTTGGATAGCATATTGTTCTGCTGGCAAACCAAAAGAGTCATAACCTTGTGGATGCAACACATTAAAACCTTTATGACGTTTGAATCGAGCTACAATATCGGATGCAATATAACCTAGCGGATGCCCAACGTGTAATCCTGCTCCAGATGGATAAGGAAACATGTCCAAAACGTAATATTTTGGCTTTTCGCTGTTATTTGACGCAGCAAAAGTTTGGTTTTCTGCCCAGTATTGTTGCCATTTGGCTTCGATTTGTTCGTGAAAGTATTTCATTCGTCCTTTTTACATTAAAATTTTAGCGGCGATAAACATTACTATTGTAAGAATTTACTTTCTTAATTTTTTTACTTAAAACCTTGAAAGTTAATCGAAAGTTAATGTCTACGCTAATTGGCCACAAATTTACATTTATTGTACTAAACTCAAAACTTTAAACGTTATAAACTATGAATAAACAAATTCTTTATTATTTTTACGGCTTAAATTACAATGTATGTCATCAAATTTCGATAAATTTCAAAAAAGAAGAGTAATCACTTCCTATGTTTCAGTTGTGATGAGTGTGTTTTTAGTATTATTTTTACTAGGAATGCTTGGTCTTTTCATTATCAATTCTAAACGTTTATCAGATAACTTTAAAGAAGATATTGTAATGACTGTTTTCTTTAAAAACGAAGCCAACGACAATGTTTTCAAGAAATTTGAAGCTGAAATGACAGCTGGAAAATTTGCTAAAGATTTCAAATATGTTTCAAAAGAAACTGCTGCCAAACAACATAAAGAAGTAATTGGAGAAGATTTTATGCAATTTCTTGGAGTAAATCCATTGCAAAACTCGTACGACATTCACCTTAAAGCAGATTATGTAACTAATCCTGGTTTCTCTAAAGTGGAAAGTCAAATACGTAAAAATCCTTTGGTTGCCGATGTAGTTTATGACAAACAATTAATCACATTAGTTAACGACAACGTAAAAACCATAAGTATGTGGGTTTTAATTGTAAGTGGTGTTTTTGCTTTTATTTCTGTTTTACTAATTAATAGTTCTATGCGTCTTTCTATTTATGCCAACAGATTTATTATTAAAACTATGCAGATGGTTGGTGCAACAAAATCATTTATTAGAAAACCATTTGTAAAAAGAAGCATTATTTTAGGAATTATTGGAGCTGCTTTGGCTGTATTAGCATTACTTGGAGTTCTTTTATATGTGTCAACAAACTATCCTGCATTGGATATTTTTAAAGATATTGAATTAACTATTGTGGTGTTATTAGGAGTTTTAGTTCTGGGAGTTTTAATAACTTGGATAAGTACTCACTTTGCGACACAACGTTTCTTAAATTTAAGAACTGACGATTTATACTAATAGACAAATAGATACAAGAAAGAATACTTATGAAAAATAACGAACAAAAACCAGATTTTCTTTTTGATCAAATCAACTATAAATTTCTTTTAATTGGAATTGCAGTTATTGCCTTAGGATTTATATTAATGTCTGGTGGTGGAAGCACTGATCCAAAAGTTTTTAATGAAGATGTATTTAGTTTCAGAAGAATTAGATTGGCTCCAACAGTGGTTTTAATTGGTTTTGGAATTACAATTTATTCTATTTTCAAAAATCCAAAAAAATAATTAATGGATTATTTACAAGCCATTATTCTTGCAATTATTGAAGGAATAACCGAATTTTTACCTGTTTCTTCAACTGGTCACATGATTATTGCTTCCTCTTTTTTTGGAATTGCTCACGATGATTTTACCAAACTTTTTACGATTGTAATTCAGCTGGGAACGATTTTATCGGTAGTCGTTTTATACTTCAAACGCTTTTTTCAAACAATAGATTTCTATTTCAAACTGTTGATTGGATTTATTCCTGCTATCGTTTTAGGATTATTATTAAGTGATTTTATAGATGGTTTGCTTGAAAATCCAATTACGGTAGCCATTTCACTAATTATAGGTGGAATTATTTTACTAAAAGTTGACGAATGGTTTACACCAAAAGAAGAAACAGAAGTCGTTAAGGAAATCAATTACGCAACAGCTTTCAAAATTGGAATCTTCCAATGTTTAGCTATGATTCCCGGAGTTTCACGAAGTGGTGCAAGTATTGTTGGTGGAATGTCACAAAAATTATCAAAAACAACTGCTGCCGAATTTTCGTTTTTTTTAGCCGTTCCAACGATGCTTGGAGCAACAGTTAAAAAATGTTATGACTATTACAAAGCCGGATTTGTTTTATCTGACGAACAAGTTAATCTATTGATTATTGGTAATTTTGTTGGCTTTATTGTAGCCATGATTGCGATTAAATCATTCATCGGATTTTTATCTAAAAATGGTTTTAAAGTCTTTGGTTATTACCGAATTGTGGCTGGAATTGCCGTTTTGTTAATACACTTCTTTGTTCAAAAACTAACAATAATTTAATGACAGCCGAAGATTTTCTTGAAGGTCAAATTCTTTTAATTGACAAACCGTTAACTTGGAGTTCATTTCAAGCGGTGAATAAATTGAAATACATTTTAAAAAGAAAATACGATTTACCTAAAAAATTCAAAATTGGTCACGCTGGTACTTTAGATCCTTTGGCGACTGGTTTATTAATTATTTGCACAGGAAAATTCACAAAACGAATTACAGAAATTCAAGCACAAGCCAAAGAATATACTGGAACAATTACCGTTGGAGCAACAACGCCAAGTTACGATTTAGAAACTGAAGTTGATGCTACTTTTCCAACCGAACATATTTCGGAAGCCTTAATTCTAGAAACAACCAAACAATTTCTTGGAGAAATAGATCAAAAACCACCTGTTTTTTCTGCTATCAAGAAAGATGGAAAACGATTATATGAACACGCTCGTGCAGGAGAAGAGGTTGAAATTGCCTCAAGAAAAACAACAATTCACGAGTTTGAAATCACAAGAATTGCACTACCAGAAATAGATTTCAGAGTAAAATGCAGTAAAGGAACTTACATTCGCTCCTTAGCTTTTGATTTTGGAATTGCACTTAATTCAGGAGCTTACTTATCAGCTTTGCGAAGAACAAAAATTGGCGATTATGATGTAATTAATGGCGTTTCGCCAGAAGCATTTGAAAATTAATTTATGAGAAAAATATTCTTTTTCCTTTTTACCTTTTTGTCAACAACCACTTTTTCACAAACACAAAAAGACACTTTAACTGACAAGAAAAGTCATTTAGAATCTTATAAAGAACAAGAAAAATCAAAACCGTTAAGTGAAAATGGTCAGTTTATTATGTTTGATATTACTGTTCCGTTAAGAGGAAATGAAACTTATGGTGAAATTGATGAGAATGGAAATCGAAGTGACTATTGGTTTCTTCCTGATGGAATTGGAGCAAAAATTGGCTACGGAATTCATTTCAGTGAATGGATTGGATTGAGTTTGAACACCGGATTTGATGTCGTTGCCCAACAAAAACTATTCAGCGTTCCCGTTTACGCTTCCATAGTTTTAACACCAAGAATTAATGATGACCTTTCTTTATTTTTACAATATGGTTTCGGAAAATCTTTCGCAATAGGACGCGGAAATCTCTCAGGATATTACAATAAATTTAGAGTTGGCCTAGGTGATGAAATTATCATTTTTGCCGATGTTAGTGTCAATGGATTTGGGGTTAGAAACATTGAAAACAGCGGAAGTTTCAGTTTGGGGTTGACTATTCCTGTGTTTAATTAATAGCTATTAAAGTAACTCCATAATTTCCTTTTGAGTAGAAACTCCTTTGTCTTGCAAGTACCATTTTTGTAGTTCAATTTTAGCAGTTTCGTCAACAACTCCGTGAGCAGCTTTGTAATCTAAAATTAGTTGTTTAGCGCCTTTTGGTCTAGGTCCAAAATCATTTACAACTTCGTTAGTAGCTTTATCAATAATAATTAATTTCGGAATTGATTTGGTTCCATTTGTCAAAAATAAATTCATCAAATCTTCATTATCGTCACGAAGTACAATTCTTAAATCTATTTTATCTGAAGCTTCTGCCATTTTATTTATAACCGGAAGAATTTGCGCAGCATCACCACACCAACTTTCTGAAATAACCAACCAAGTATATTCTTTAGACAGATTTTGTAAAACAGTTTTCACTTCATCAACAGCTTGAATGGTTTTATCCAATCGATGCAATCTTACTTCGTTCAATTGTGTGTAATGTATTAGATCTTCTCTTTGTTCATGACCAGTAGTTTTATCTTCTTTAGCCAAATCAGTTACAAAATCTCTATATTCTTGGTATGAAAAACTGTCTTTCAAACTTTTCTCTATAATTGAATTCATCTTTGTTAAATTTATTATGCAAAATTAGTTTTATTTTTACAAATGAAATGTAACAATAATTACACTGAGGCGTTATCTAAAAAAAAACAGCAATGGATTTACAATCAAAATCAATAGGTTTGGCTCTGTCCGGCGGCGGTTCTAAAGGAATTGCTCATGCTGGTGTTTTAAAATTCCTTGAAGAACAGAACATCAAACCAACACAAATTGCAGGTTCAAGTGCCGGAGCCGTAGTTGGTTCATTGTATTCTTGGGGTAAAACTCCAGAAGAAATTTTGTCTTTTTTTAAATCAATTTACTTTTTCCATTGGAAACATTTTACCATCAAAAAAGCTGGAATAATAGATTCTGAATCATTCAGAAAATATTTTGAAGATATTTTTGAAGACGCAAAAATGAGTGATTTGCCAATTCCAATGCATGTAACTGCTACCGATATGGTAAAAGGAAAACTGAAAATTTTTAATAATAGTTCTCGAATTGTTGATGCTGTTCTTGCCTCTTCTGCGGTTCCGGGTGTACTTTCTCCTTATGAAGTTAACGGGAATTTATATAGTGATGGTGGTATTTTAAATCATTTTCCAACTGATGTTTTGCAAGGAAGATGCGACAATATTATTGGTGTTTATGTTAGTCCGATTCAGAAAATTGAAGCTAAAGATTTGAATTCTATCAAAGCAGTTACTACAAGAGCGTTTGATTTACTTTCTGCTAATTCTAATTTTCAGAAATTTAATCATTGTGATTGGGTTATAGAACCTGAAGAATTAGTGAATTTTAGTACATTCGAAACCAATAAAACTAAAATGGATAGTATTTTTGAAATTGGGTATCAAGCTGCAAAAAAATCATTTGAACAAATGAAGGATAATTTTTAATTTGCTATTTCATAAAATCATATAATAACTATATTTGCACTAGAAAACTGAATCTTATTGTTGAGATTCTGAAATAAATTCAGAATAAAATGAAATACAAAAGAATACTTCTAAAACTGAGTGGTGAGGCATTAATGGGTGAAAGACAATATGGAATCGACCCAAAAATTTTAGCCGAATATGCTAATGAAATTAAGCAAATTCACGACAAAGGTGTAGAAATTGCAATAGTTATTGGAGGTGGAAATATCTTTAGAGGTGTAGCCGGAGCAAGTAACGGAATGGACAGAGTACAAGGTGATTACATGGGAATGTTAGCAACCGTTATCAACGGAATGGCATTGCAAGGAGCACTAGAAGACAAAGGAATGTTGACACGTTTACAAACTGCTTTAAAAATTGAAGCTATTGCTGAACCCTACATTAAGAGAAGAGCTGTTCGTCACCTAGAAAAAGGAAGAATAGTTATTTTTGGTGCAGGAACAGGAAATCCATATTTCACAACTGATACAGCCGCAGTTTTACGTGGTGTTGAAGTTCATGCAGATGTAATATTGAAAGGAACAAGAGTTGATGGTGTTTATACTGCCGATCCAGAAAAAGATAAATCTGCTGTGAAATTTGATTATATTTCATTTGAAGATGTACTTAAAAAAGGATTGAACGTAATGGATACAACTGCCTTTACTTTAAGTCAAGAAAACAAATTACCAATCGTGGTATTTGATATGAACAAAAAAGGAAACTTACTAAAAATCTGCGAAGGCGAAAATGTTGGAACAGTAGTAAATATATAATTAGAAAACTTTTAGAATAAAATCTGAAATACAATGGAAGAAATTGACTTTATAATTGATGAAGCTAAAGAAGCAATGAATGGTTCTGTGGCACACTTAGAAAAATCTTTTTTAAATATTAGAGCTGGAAAAGCTTCGCCACAAATGTTGGGTAGCGTTTTTGTTGACTATTATGGTTCGCAAACACCTCTTTCACAAATTGCAAATGTGAATGTTCCAGATGCAAGAACTATTACTATTCAACCTTACGAAAAAAGCATGTTAAACCCTATTGAAAAAGCAATTATGATTGCTAACTTAGGTTTTAACCCAATGAATAATGGAGATTTAATCATCATCAGCGTTCCGCCACTTACTGAAGAGCGTCGTCGTGATTTAGTAAAGCAAGCTAAAGCCGAAGCTGAAGAAGCAAAAATTGGTATTCGTAACCACAGAAAAGATGCTAATACGGATATCAAAAAACAAGAAAAAGAAGGTGTTTCTGAAGATGTTTGTAAAGTAGCGGAAGAAACTATCCAAAAACTAACGGATAGTTTTATTAAAAAAGTAGAAGAGCATTTAGTTCAAAAAGAAGCTGAAATAATGAAAGTATAATTTTCGTTAAATGTATATTAATATCCGTTCGATAGTTCGAGCGGATTTTTTTATTCCTACATTTGTCATAATTCTTTTACACGATTTAAACAAAATCATCTTAATGAGAAAATTTTGGATTTTTCTATTTATTCTGTTTTGCAATTATGCTATTTCGCAAAAAATAATGCAAGGTCAAGTAATTGATTATGATACTACTGTACCAATTGCTTTTGCAAAAATCACTCACAATAACAAAACTATTTCATCCAATTGGGAAGGTAAATTTACTATTACTATAACCGATGATAAGAAACCCATAGTTGTTACATACAAAGGATATTATGATAAAAATTATCATTTAACCGTTGGTGCCAAATTTCTAATGATAAAAATGGTAAATAATACTACCATGAAAGAGAAAGAAATTTTTTCGGAAAATCAAGTAAATCTTATCATCAAAAAAGTAATTGAAAACAAGAAAAGCAATCAACCAGAAAAAGGTTTAAATACTTTTGAATATAAAAATTACGAACACTTATTGGTAACTGCCAATCCAGATTCTATTTCCAGTAAAATTGACACACTTTACAAAAAATCGCTTTTTGGAAGAAAGAAAATGCAATTTGATTCTACCAATTATAAATTTAAAAAACTTGTTGAAAACCAACATATTTATCAAACTGAGAAAGTAAATTTATTACAACACAACAATTCTGGCACCAAAGAAACCTTGATAGCTTCAAGAATGGCTGGATTCAAAAAACCTCTTTATGAATATTTAGGATTAAATCTTGTTTCCTATTCTCTTTACGAAAATAGCTTGGATATTCTTGAAATTCCTATTCGAAATCCAATTTCTAGTTATGGAAGAAAATTGTTTGTTTTCAAAATTATTGATACTATAAAAATTCAAGATAGAACGGTTTACAGAATTTATTTTCAGCCTAAAAAATTAAATTCCAACAAATTAAGAGGATTACTATTTGTAGATGCTGAAAATTTCGCCATTGCAAAAGCATTTTACAGAATTTACGGAATTATAAATATCAATGCTACTTACACCTTTAATTATCTTAAAGATCATAAAGTTTGGTTTCCAGAAAAAAGGAAATTTATCGTTGTAAAAGGAAACAATAGTGAAGATTTAAAAATATTTGGTGGGACCATAAAATTCAATTCTAGTATAGAAGGTTTGCAAAAAGACGCTTCCGACCAAATGTATCTCAAACTAGAATCAACGCCATACGATGTAAAAATAAATGATGTCGTTTCCTTCAAAAAACCAAGCATCAAAATTGATGTTCCAGAAGCCAGTATGTCTAAGCCCGATTCTTATTGGGAGTCTTTAAAAAAAGATACTTTAGACAGAAGAAGATTGCGTACTTATACCAATCTAGATAGTTTGTCTTTAGCTGAAAACATTGAACAAAAAATCTTTTTAGGTAAAAAAATAATCAATGGTTATGTTCCAGTAAGTTTTGTAGATATTGACTTAAAATCATTGATAAAATTCAACAATTATGAAGGTTTTAGACTTGGAATTGGTGGCGTAACAAACAATAAACTATCAGACAAATACAAAATCAGTGGCTACGTTGCCTATGGATTTAAAGATGATAAATTCAAATATGGCATAACTCCATCCTATTTATTACACAAAGAAACCAATTCATGGATAAGCGCTTCTTATGTTGATGATTTAAATGAAATTGGTCAAATTCAGTTTGCTACTCAATCACGTCGATTTAGAATTTATGATCCGAGACCAATAAACATTTCTACTTTTTACAATAACAAGACTTATTCTTCTTTTATAGAAAGTAAGTATGTGCCGAAAACCGATATTTACTTTGGAATTGCACGAACAGAAATTCAACCACTTTTTGATTACACCTACAATGTTGATAATAAATCGTATACCAATTTTAACTTCACAACAGCTCAGTTTGCTATACAATGGAATCCATTTAGCAATTATATGCAAACTTCGACAGGTAGATTAGAGATTGATAAACGTTTTCCAAAATTCTCATTTCAGTTTACAAAATCATTTGAAAACATTCTCGACAGCGATTTTGACTTTTCAAAAATAGATTTGCGTATTACTCATGAAATTCCTTTTCTATCTGGGCAAAACACATCCTTAATTTTTCAAAGCGGATTTGCTTTTGGAAATGTACCATTAACACATTTATATAGTATTGCTCCGAATAATTTAAATCGTGAAACATTGTTTAAAAGAATCACATTCGCCGGAAAAAACAGTTTTGAAACCATGTTTTTCAATGAGTTTTTCTCAAGTAGTTATGTGAGTTTTCACGTAAAACACACTTTCAACAAAGTGAAATTAGCTTATAAAATAAAACCTCTTATTTCTGTTGTAACACGAATGGCCTGGGGTGAAATGGACAAACCTGAACAACACATCGGACTACAATACAAAACGTTGGAGCGAGGTTTTTTTGAAAGTGGTGTTGAAGTTAACCAAATTTTCAAAGGATTTGGATTGACCTTTTTTATGAGATATGGACCAAATGCTTTACCAAAATTTGAAGATAATTTCGCTTTAAAATTGAGTTATGTTTTGGATTTAGGGTTTTAAGATTATGGTTTAATAATTAAAACCGAAGGAATATTACTCAACCAAACACTTTGAGAATCAACAAGATTTTTCCAACTTTCTAAGGAAATAATCATTAAATCTTGTTTTAATAAAAACCCTGCTTTCATTTGACTTTCATCAATCGTTGCAGTTTTTTCAGGATAGGATTTTTCTAGAGCAGTTATAGCATTTTCAATTACAAAATTGTTTTTTACCTGATTGTTAATGTCCAAAATTGTAACTTTAGAATCATTATTGTAAACTAATTTTTGAGCATATTCAATCAAAAAGGTGTCTTCTGTACCAAATATAGGCACAAAAATCTCATCTACTTTTATTAAATCTTTATCAATTAAAATCCCTAGTGGTTTTTTAGTTTTTGAAATTACTAAACGAGTTCTATCATCAAAAGGAGAATTTTCAAACAAACCTTCTTTTCCTGTAAACTTATCTAACAAACGATCTGGATTGATGATTCGGGTTGTAAATCCGAGTACTTTCCCAAGAAAAGAACCTTCAAAAATAGACTTCCCTAAACCTACTAAAACCAAATCATATTCGCCACGAACAGCAATATCTGCAATATCAGTTTCTATGTCAATCGTTGATTTAAAAATTGTTGTCAATTCTTGGTTTAAAACTTTTGACTCATCAAGAATAGGTTCAAAAGTTTCTTTTTCATACTCCTCAAGATTATAGGAATGAACTTCATCACTCAAAGACAAATGCAAAGCAGTTACATTAGAATTTTCTTTTTGTTTTTTAATTAAACTATTTGCCAAACGAAGCAGTGATTTTCCTTTTTCATTATTTCCAAATGAAATTAAAATCTTGAAACTTCTATTGCTAATTTCTTTAGGGATAATAACCTCTCTTCTTTTGAAAAAATAATTAATAATATCAATCGCCGGACCTGTCATGAAAGTGGTAAACAATGCCATGATTACCATCATAGTAAAAACTTCCGCAGAAAGAACTCCTAAATCATAACCAATATTAAGAACAACTAGTTCCATCAATCCGCGTGTATTCATTAACGCGCCAATCGTCAAACTATCACGCCAATTTTGCCCAACAAACCTTGCAGCTAAAGCACTTCCAACAAACTTTCCAACAACTGCCACAAGGATTATTAATCCGGTAACTTTCCATAAATAAGGATCATTGATTAAGCCAATCTGTGTTCGCAAACCTGTAAAGACAAAGAATAATGGAAGCAATAAAATCAAGGCAACGTCTTCTACTTTATCAATAAAAATTTTCCTAATATTGATAATGTCTGGCATAATTGCGCCTGTCATAAAAGCACCAAAAAGCGCATGAATTCCGATAATTTCAGTCAAGTAAGAGGAAATTATTAAGGTTAAAAGAAAAATGGCTACAACGGGTTTGCTCAAATTATCTCTTTTCGCATATAAATCTCCAATTTTTTTAAAAAAAGGTTTTACAACAAAAAGCATCACTAAAACATAAACTGTTGCTAAAAGAATGATGTAAAGCGAACTCATAAAAGTTCCAGCTTTTACAATTGCAATAACAGCGGCTAACAAACACCAAGCAGTAATATCATCGGCTGCAGCACATGTAATTACAATAGTTCCTAGTTTGGTTTTATGAATTCCTCTTTCTTGAACAATTCTTGCTAAAACTGGGAAAGCAGTGATACTCATCGCAATTCCCATGAACAAACTAAACGATAAAAACTCAACACCTTGCGGTGCAAATTTGTAATAAATAAAATAAGATAATCCAATTCCTAAAGCAAAAGGAAACACAATACTTGCATGACTTATAACCACAGCTTCGTTGGCTTTGTTTTTTAAGACTTTCAAATCAAGTTCCATTCCTATCACAAACATGAAAAGAATCAAACCAATTTGACTTAAAAACTGTAAATTCCCTAACGATTCAACAGGGAAAAGCATAGCAGAATATTCTGGCATGTACATTCCAACAACAGATGGTCCAAGAAAAATTCCTGCAATGATTTCACCAATAACACTTGGTTGACCAATTTTTCTGAAAATCCAACCAAAGAAACGAGCTACAATTATTATAGTGATAATTTGCAATAACAATATAGCTAAAGGATGTTTTAAATTATGAACTAAAGAATTGACAAACTGACCAAAAAAAGTGTCATTTGATGTTTTAGTAATAATATCACGACCAATTTCTAAAGACTTTCCTTTGGTAACTATCCAAAACATAAGCGCAATAAATCCGCCTGTTACACCAAAGTAGAATAATGCATTCTTAAAGTTTTTCATTCTTGTCCAAAGCTTTTTTTAACGATACAAATATGCTAAAAAGTTAATCATAAATTGTAAAATGGATATAAAATTAATATAAAATTAAAATTTATAAAATTTATACCTATTTTCACTTAAAAGATGACTATAAGTTCTATTGTTTTAAGCGGTTTTCACTACCTTTGCACTCGTTTTTAAATCTTCAAATGAAAAAATTATCAGGTATAGGTTTTTGGGAATTAATTGCCCGAATTATCCTTAGAAATAGAATTTTACTCTTGTGCTTAGTTGTATTGATTACAATTCTAATGTCTTTTCAGTGGAAAGATTTGAAATTTACCCATACAGAAGCCAACTTAATTCCTGCTGATGACAAGGTAAATCTAGACTATAATAGCTTTCTAAAAAACTTTGGTGAAGAAGGAAATCTTATAGTTATTGCTACAAAAGATAAAAAATTATTTACTCCTGAAATTTATAAAAAATGGAGTGAATTAATGTATCAAATTAAATCCGACAAAGAAATTGAATTGGTAATCTCAGTTGATAATCTTCAAAAACTTACCAAAAACGACTCATCACAAACATTTGAACTAAAACCTTTAGTTGATCAATCAAAAACGCTTGACGAAAATTATTTAAAACAAATAAAATCGGAATTGTTCAACAAAATGCCTTTCTATGAAGGTTTGTTGTTCAACAAAAAGTCAGGTGCCATCCGTTCTGCGGTTTATTTAGATAAGAAAATTGTAAATACTGTTGCTAGAAAAGAATATGTTTTACATAATCTGATTCCGAAATTAAATAAATTTAAAGAAGAAACAGGAATTGAATTGCATACTTCCGGAATGCCTTATATTAGAACATTAAATGCAAAAACTATCGTTGACGAAATTGGAATATTTATTGGAGCAGCTTTATTGATTACCTCCTTAATTTTCTTCTTTTTCTTCAGGTCATTTAGAGCAACTTTAATTTCATTAGTAATAGTAATTATCGGTGTAATGTGGTCGTTCGGAATCATTGCATTAATGGGTTATGAAATCACAGTTTTAACTGCTTTAGTTCCAACTTTAGTAATTGTAATTGGAATTCCGAATTGTATCTTCTTCATCAATAAATACCATCAAGAATATCAAAAACACGCCAATAAAGCCAAAGCACTTCAACGTGTAATTACAAAAACTGGAACGGCAACGTTGATGACCAATTTAACTACTGCGTTTGGTTTTGCTACTTTTATTGCTACAAATAACACTTTGTTATCAGAATTTGGAGTAGTAACATCAATAAATATCATCGCTATTTATTTACTTTGTTTGATTATAATCCCAATTTTCTTTAGTTACATTCCTGCTCCAATTCCAAGACATCTTGGACATTTAGAACGAGAATATTTAACTTCATTCATGAATTGGATTGTTCGCACAGTAAAATACAATCGTGTTGGAGTCTATGTAACAGCAGTAATTCTTCTAGTTTTTGGAATTATCGGAATTTATGAAATACGAATTTCGGGAAGTATTATCGAAGACATGCCTAAGAAAACTGCTTTCTTTGACGACATTCGATTCTTCGAAAAAGAATTTGATGGCGTAATGCCTTTGGAAATTATGATTGACACCAAAAAGAAAAATGGTGCAACGAAGTTGACCAATTTGCGAAGAATGGAAGATTTAGAAGAAACCATAACCGATATTCCTGAACTTTCTAAACCATTGTCTATAGTAAATGTTGCCAAAAGTTTCAACCAAGCTTACTATAACGGAAATCCAGATTTTTACACTTTGCCTTCACCAAATGAAGAGTTTGCATTGTTGCCTTATATCAAAAATTCTCTTAAAAATTCGAAAGACAATCAGTTGAAAAGTTACATTTCTGATGATGGAAGTGTAGCCAGAATCACCACCTTTATTAAAGACGAAAATGGTGAAAAGATGAAATCAATTGAAACGCAATTGAGAAATAAAATCAACAAAATATTTCCATCACCAAAATATGAAGTGATTATCACTGGAAAATCATTAGTTTTCCAAAAAGGAACTAAATATTTGTTAGACAATTTATTATCATCATTACTATTTGCATTTTTAATCACAGCTGGATTGGTGGCGATAATGTTCCGTTCGTTTAAAATGGTTTTAGTATCTATTATTCCAAATTTATTACCACTTTTAATGACCGCAGGTTTGATGGGATTTTTAGGGATTCCGTTAAAACCGTCGACGATATTAGTTTTCGGAATTGCTTTCGGAATGTCAGTTGACGACACATTACGATTCTTAGCACAATATCGATTAGAGCTTTCAAGAAACGATTGGAAGATAAAAAAATCGGTTTTTGCGACCTTTGACGATGCCGGAATCAGTATGTTTTATACCTCAATCGTATTATTCTTTGGGTTTTCGGTATTCATGTTATCAAGTTTTGGTGGAACCATTGCTCTTGGTGGATTGGTAGCTTTAACCTTGTTTTTCGGAATGTTATCTAACTTAGTTTTACTACCATCATTAGTATTAACTTTGAATAAAACATTAGCAAACGAACAAGAACTAAAAGAGCCAACTTTTGATATTTTGGAACATACTGATGAAGAGTTGGACGAATTAGAAAAGAAAAATAATTAATTTATATTTGCATAAGATTATTTAACATAAACTGTCACCCTGAGCACAGTCGAAGGGTAAAATCTAAATATTAAAATGAAACATACAAAAGTTAAAGACTTATTAAATAGTTCCAAAGCGAATTATGAAGTAAATGCAAAAGGTTGGGTTAGAACTTTTAGAAACAATCAATTTATAGCGTTGAACGATGGTTCGACAATTAATAATATTCAATGTGTTGTCGATTTTGAAAACACACCTGAAGAAACTTTAAAAAGAATTACAACTGGTGCTGCCGTTTCAGTAATTGGTGAATTAGTAGAAAGCAAAGGTGCTGGTCAGAAATTTGAAATTCAAGTTTCTAAATTAGAAATTTTAGGAGATTCAGATGCAGAGAAATTCCCAATGCAACCTAAGAAACATTCGTTAGAATTTTTACGTGAGAATGCGCATTTAAGAGTAAGAACCAATGCCTTTGGAGCAATCATGAGAGTTCGTTCTGTTTTGGCTCATGCAGTTCATACGTATTTTCAAGAAAAAGGATTTGTGTATGTAAACACACCAATCATCACAGGTTCAGATGCTGAAGGTGCTGGAGAAATGTTTAAAGTTACCGCTTTACCATTTGACAATACACCAAGAACAGAAGACGGAAAAGTAAATTACAAAGAAGATTTCTTCGGAAAAGAGACTAATCTTACGGTTTCTGGACAATTAGAGGGTGAAACTTTTGCAATGGCATTAGGTCAAATTTATACATTCGGACCAACTTTTAGAGCTGAAAACTCTAACACGTCTCGTCACTTAGCTGAATTTTGGATGATTGAACCAGAAGTAGCTTTCAATGATTTAAACGACAATATGGATTTGGCAGAAGATTTTATCCAATATGTAATTAAATATACAATGGATAAATGCCAAGACGATTTGAAATTTCTAGAAGGTCGTTTGCTAGAAGAAGAAAAATCAAAACCACAAGCTGATAGAAGCGAAATGGCTTTGTTAGAAAAATTAAATTTCGTTTTAGAAAACAATTTCAAACGTGTTTCTTATACTGAAGCTATTGATATTTTAAGAGATTGTACTCCAAATAAAAAGAAAAAATTCAATTATATCATCAACGAATGGGGTGCCGATTTACAAAGTGAGCACGAAAGATATTTAGTTGAAAAACACTTCAAATGTCCTGTAATTTTATTTGATTATCCAGCCAATATAAAAGCGTTTTACATGCGCTTGAACGAAGATGGAAAAACGGTTCGCGCCATGGATATCTTGTTCCCAGGAATTGGAGAAATCGTTGGTGGTTCGCAAAGAGAAGAACGCTACGATGTTTTAGTTGAAAAAATGAAAGCATTAGGAATTGACGAAGAAGAACTTTGGTGGTATCTAGATACGAGAAGATTTGGTTCTGCAGTTCACTCAGGCTTCGGATTAGGATTTGAAAGATTAGTACTGTTCGTAACAGGAATGTCTAATATTAGAGACGTAATTCCTTTCCCAAGAACACCACAAAACGCAGAATTCTAAGACACTGAAATTTGCCGCGAAGACACAAAGACACAAAGATTTAATTGATTTGTGCCTAACTATTTTATAAGCCAATAACATTTTTATATATGCCATCAGAAAGAATTGAAGAAATAGCGAGAGTTATTGTGAACTCAGCATTTAAAGTACACAAAGAACTTGGACCAGGATTGTTAGAAAAAATTTATGAAGCCTGTCTTGCTTATGAAATTGAAAAAGCAGGATTAATTGTAAAAAGACAAGTTGATATTCCAATTATATATGACGGAATACAATTGAATGAAAAATTAAGATTAGATTTGATTGTTGAAAATCTTGTCATTATTGAAACTAAAGCAGTTGAGATTATAAATCCTGTGTGGCAAGCACAAATTATTAGCCACTTAAGATTAACAAATAATGAATTAGGATTTTTAATTAATTTTAATGTTCCATTGATTAAGAATGGAATAAAAAGATTTACAAACACAAAAAAGTAGCCACAAAGGCGCTAAGACACAAAGAAAAAGTTTAAATTTTAACCTTTTCTATATTTTTTTTTAAATAAAAAAACTTTGTGCCCTAGTGTCTTCGTGGCAAGAAAAACAAAAAAATTAGTGACTTAAAATGTTAAAGCAAAACTTACAATTCAAATTATCTCAAAAATTATCTCCTCAACAAATTCAGTTGATGAAGTTGATTCAATTGCCTACTTTGGCTTTTGAGCAACGATTATTGGAGGAAATGAATGAGAATCCGGCATTAGAAACGGGTAAAGATGAAGAAGAAGTTTATGAAAAGGATGAACTTGACAACAATGACGAATATGATGATTATGAAGGAAGTGATAACATTGAAGCTGATGACATCAACATCGATGAATATTTAAGTGACGACGATACACCAGATTACAAACTTCAATCAAATAATTATAGTGACGACGACGATGATCGCGAAAGCCCATTTGCTGCGCCAGTAAGTTTTCATCAAGATTTAATTAATCAATTGAATACTTTTATACTTACTGATGAGCAAAGAGATATTGCCGAATTCCTTGTTGGAAGTATTGACGATGATGGTTATTTAAGACGTGACATTCAAGATATCGTTGACGATATGGCTTTTACTCAAGGTGTTTATACTGATGAGAAAATGGTTGAAAAAATGTTGCATATCATTCACGAATTAGAACCTGCTGGAGTTGGTGCTCGTGACTTACAAGAATGTTTACTATTGCAATTGAAACATAAAACTCCTACAGAATATGTTGATTTAGCCATTGACATCATCGGAAATCAATTTGATGCATTTACTAAAAAACATTACGACAAATTATTATATAAATACGGAATCTCTCAAGATCATTTGAAGAAAACAATTCATGAAATTGAAAAATTAAACCCAAAACCAGGAGGTTCGTTTACAGGAAATAATAAAGTTACCGAAAATATTGTTCCCGATTTCGCTATCAGAATTAACGATGGTGAATTAGAATTAACTTTAAATGGACGAAATGCTCCATCATTGCACGTTTCAAAAGATTATCAAGAAATGATGCAAACGTATAAAAATTCGAGAGACAAATCGAATTCCCAAAAAGATGCCGTACAGTTTATTAAGCAAAAATTAGATTCTGCTAAATGGTTTATTGATGCTATAAAACAACGTCAGGAAACACTATTTGTAACGATGAATGCCATTATGCATTTTCAACAAGAATATTTCCTTGATGGTGAAGAAACTTCAATGAAACCAATGATTTTGAAAGACATTGCCGATATGATTGGTTTAGATATTTCAACCGTTTCTCGTGTAGCAAATAGCAAATATGTTGATACACCTTATGGTACAAAATTGATAAAAGAATTCTTCTCTGAAGCCATGAAAAACGATCAAGGTGAAGATGTTTCTACTTTAGAAATTAAAAAAATTCTTCAAAACACTATAGAAGAAGAAGATAAAAGCAAACCACTTCCCGACGATCAATTAGCAGAAATTTTGAAGGAAAAAGGTTATCCTATTGCAAGACGAACTATAGCAAAATATCGTGAACAACTTGATATTCCTGTGGCTCGAATGAGAAAGAAGATTTAATTCAAAAAATCTTATATTTGTTTATCAAATAACTCATTTTGAAAAAAATACTTCCTTTTTTTTCGTACCTCTTCCATCCAATTTTCATTCCGATATTGGGAACAGTTTTTTATATACTTTTTGGAGGTAATTATTACATAACCGAACAATATTATTTGCTGTTGCTTCAAGTAATTATAATTACATTTTTCCTTCCACTATCTTTCTTTTATTTACTAAGAACATTTGGTAAAGTAGATACCATAATGCTCTCTGACTTGTCGCAAAGAAAAATTCCGTTGTTAATGCAAATGATTTTAACTGCAGTTTTAATTCAGAAAAGTGTTACAATAGAACGATTTCCTGAATTGTATTTTTTCTTTTTAGGTGGAATTGGCAGCACTTTTATTGCCTTTGCATTAATTTTTTTCAAAATCAAAGCAAGCATTCATATGATTGCAATGAGTGCGCTTAGTTTTTTTGTAATTGGATTGAGCATGCATAATGAGTTAAACATCATTTATACCATTGCATCATTGTTTTTAATAACAGGAATTGTTGCTTCATCGAGATTAGTAATGAAAGCTCACACAATAGAAGAGTTAATTATTGGATATGTTTCAGGCATGTTGCCTCAAATCTTAATGTGGATTTTGTGGCTATAAAATATAAAATTGTAACCCAAGGTTAAAAGTGGTCATTTTTATATCTTCACCATTAATTTTTGCCGATTTATAGATTGGACTTAATCCGTAATAAGCATAAAAATTCCAAGTATTCCAACCTGCAGACATATAACATCCATATTGGAATTTATTCAAATCAGTATTAGACTTGTAGACTTTTGTTTGAACGTCATTCACAAACTTGTATCTATCACCAATTAAATAACTCAATTTGAAACCTGTATAAATTCTCCAAAATCTATGAGAATCTGGTGTTGAAGAACGCCATCTAAATTCAATTGGTAAATCTAAATAATGTAGTGAAGTTTTATTCTTGTCATAATAAATATCAGCCGACAATATTTCATAAGTGTTTTCCGTTTTACCAGCAACTTCTAATCTATTTTGATATAAATTATCGTTATAAATATTTAAAGAATAACCCAATCCAGCAGCGATTGCAATAGTTCTGTTTTTATTAATAGGCATGTCTCTCAAAAAACCAATACAGAAACCTGAAGAAAATTTGTTTTGATTAATTCCTTTTAAATTATTTAAACTATTGTAAGTAAAATTAAAATAAAATTGATCTTCTCTATACAAAGAATCCACAACCTTTTTTTCCACAACTTCTTCTTGCGCAAAAGCACTAAAAAAGAAAAACAAAGTTAATATGGAAAAATAAAATCGCATAAACTGAGAATTATTTTGATTAGGATATAGAATTTAAAAACTTCCTTTAATTAATTTTTAGCAACTAAAATGGGATTCAAACTCTTCTTTAATTAATTTTTTCTAAAAATTTAAAAAAACATCTTAGCAACAAAATGGGATTCGAACTCCTGCTTTAATTAATTTTTTCTAAAAATTTAAAAAAACATCTTAGCAACTAAAATGGGATTCGAACTCTTCTTTAATTAATTTTTTCTAAAAATTTAAAAACTTCTTAGCAGAGAGGATGGGATTCGAACCCACGATACAGTTACCCATATACAAACTTTCCAGGCTTGCTCCTTCAACCACTCGGACACCTCTCTAATTATTATGCAAAGAACAATAAAAATTGGCAATAATCAAAGTGAAAGGTTAATCCATTTCACCTCTCAAAGAAGTTTCAAAAATAGTTTTGAAAACATTAGGCGCTACTTTTTGACCTAATAAATACATTAGTTTTGTAATTGCTGCTTCTGTTGTAATATCTTTTCCAGAAATTAATCCGATTTTTTTTAATTGTGTGCTTGTTTCATATTGACCCATGCTTACACTTCCTCCTGAACATTGCGTTACATTGATGATATACAAACCATTTTTGATGGCTTTTTTCAATATTTGAATAAACCATTCTTCCGTAGGAGCATTTCCAGAACCATAGGTTTCTAAAACTATTCCTTTCAAATTTGGAATAGCAACAATAGCTGAAAACACCGATTCACTTATACCAGGAAACATTTTTACAACTACAACATTATCATCTAATTCTTTATGAACAAGAAGTTTTTTGGTGTTTTTTGGTAATAAAGACAAATTATTCACATTCAAATGGACTCCTGATTCAGCCAATGCAGGATAATTTGGCGAAGTAAACGCGTTAAAATGTTCAGCGTTTATTTTAGTTGTCCTGTTGCCACGATATAATTTGTACTCAAAATACAAACAAACTTCTTGAACAACAGGTTTTCCTTTTTGTTGTAGTGATGCAATTTGAATTGCAGTAATTAAATTTTCTTTGGCATCAGTTCTTAAATCTCCTATTGGTAATTGTGAACCTGTAAATACAATAGGTTTAGAAACATTTTCTAGCATAAAACTCAATGCAGATGCCGAATCAGACATCGTATCGGAACCATGTAAAACTACAAATCCATCAAATTGAGCGTAATTGTCTTCGATAACTGAAGCAATTTGAACCCATTTTTCAGGATTCATATTGGAGGAATCTATTGGTTTTTCAAATGAAAAAGTTTCAATTTGACAATCTAATTGTTTCAATTCTGGAATTTTATCCAATAATTGATTAAAATTAAATGCCTTTAAAGCACCTGTTTCAAAGTCTTTCATCATACCAATAGTTCCACCGGTATAAATCAGAAATATTTTTGGTTTAGATTGCATTCTCGTATTTGGATTTATTCACAACAGGATTGGCATACATATTTAAAAAACTTTCTACCATGAAATCATTGGTTACATCAATCTTCATTTCCAATCGTCTTTCAAATAATGACTTTTCGTCTTCTGTATATTTGTCTGAATATTTATTGGTTTTATTCAATAAATCATAAGCGATATAATTGGTTGGCCACAATTTATAAGATTGCAAAATTGAATCATCAATAACTTGCGCTAATGCCTGAACTTGTTTGTTAGAATTGTCATTTTCAGCCGAAATCAAATCCAATTCAGTATCTAAAACATCACCAACGTGAATGTGAATTCGCTTTTTCTGACCAATGATTCCACTTAATAAGTTTACGAAATCTTCATTTTTATCTTTTATATAAACCTCATCGTTAGCTTCAGCCATAAGTTGAGGCATTTTCAAAGCATCCGTTGGATCATATTCGTACGAAATTGAAACCGGAACTATTTTTAATTTCTTAAAATAATCCATTAGATTGGGGCCATCAGAACCCATTCCGAGCATTTTTAAAACTCCTGAATGTGTGGCGTCATTACCATCTTTAGTTCTTCCTTCTCGTTGTGCTATCCAAACCGAACGGTTTTCTCTTAAAAGTAAATGACCAATATATTCTGACATTAACTTGGAGCTTTGCAATAATTCACGAGGCGGCAAACCTCTTTGAACCAAAAAATTACGATTTAATTTTGCCAATGTATTCATGAAATCTCTTTTTACAAGATTATCACCAATAGCAGAAGCCGTCATTACTAATCCATGATCAAACAAACAAACGTTCAACAAAGAAGTGTCTAAAATTATATCACGATGATTAGAAATAAACATATAAGAAGTGTTTTTTTCTAATTTTTCAAATCCAGTAGTAGATAATCCTTCCGATGATTTTTGTAAGACTTTTTGAATCGCTTGATAAATAAAATTGCATTGAAAATCTCTGATAGAATGCGTACGTTTCAGTTGCTCTTTCCAAACCTCATCGTCAACATCAGGAAACGTAAAATTCATTATCGCTTTCATCATCGGATGATTTAACGACGCTTTTATAGCATCATTAACCTCTGTTTCATAAAACGGACGAATGGCGTCAAATTTCTGCATTTTAGATTTCATTTTTAAGAAAAACAAAATAACAAAAAAATTATGACTTTTTGATTATATAATGGTTAAATGGATTAAAGTTGACACGAATTTCACGAATTATCACAAATTTAAAATTCAAAAAAATTACACGAATTTAGAAAGCATATTTATTAGTTCTACTTTAGTGAAAACCTTTTAAATTTGTGTAAAAAAATTAAATTCCAAAAATATCCTTAGAATTTTCTGTAGTAATTCGAGCGATTTCTTCAATTGGTAGATTATAAATTTCGGCTAATTTTTGAGCTACTAAAACGGTATAACTGCTTTCATTTCGTTTGCCTCTATGCGGATTTGGAGCAAGATAAGGTGAATCGGTTTCGAGAACAATATGTTTTAAATCGATATCTTTCAAAAACTGATCAATCTTTCCGTTTTTGAAAGTTACAACGCCACCAATTCCTAGTTTTAACCCTAAGGAAATAGCGCGTTCTGCTTGTGAAAAATCGCCTGTAAAACAATGAAAAATTCCGAGCAAATCATTGCTTTTTTCACCTTCAAGTACTTCAAAAGTTTCATCAAAAGCATCACGACAATGAATATTTATAGCTAAACCTTGCTTTTTTGCTAATTGAATTTGCTGTTGAAAAGCAAACTGTTGTTCTTTCAAAAAAGTTTTATCCCAAAATAAATCAACGCCTATTTCACCAACGGCATAGAATTTCCTTTTTGTAAATTCGGCTTCTACATGAGCCAATTCTTCAAGATAGTTTTCTTTCACATAACATGGATGCAAACCCATCATCAAGAAAATATTATCTGGAAATAACGCTTCCAAATCATACATTCGTTGCGTATAAGTAGAATCAATCGATGGAATAAAAAATCGTGAAACGCCTGCATCAATAGCTCTTTGAATCATTTCTGTTCGGTCGTCTTGAAATTGGGAAGAATATAAATGCGTGTGTGTATCCGTGAAAATCATTTTTTTTTATTGTAAGTTGAACACTTCGACTCGCACAGTGTAAAAGTTTCGAGTTGCAAAAGTAAGGAAAGAAAGTGTGAAAAAATACTGTAGATTTTACAATTAAAATATAGGGCAATTGTTTTGTTTGACTATTTTTGTTTGAATGTTAACTATTAATACATGAAAGACTTTCAAGATGTGCTTAAAAAAGCAAAATACAAAAAAATTGCTTTCAAAGTTTCTAAAACCCAGCATTTACTGATAAAGGCAAGTATTAATGGCGTAAAAGGAAACTTTATTCTAGATACTGGTGCGAGTAATAGTTGTGTTGGTTTTGAGAGTGTTGAATTATTTCTACTTACAGCCAAAAAGTCTAAAACTAGAGCTGCTGGAGCTGGTGCTACAGGAATGTTTACACAAATTGCAAAAAACAATACTTTACAAATTGGTAGATGGAAAGAAACTGAATTTAGTTTAGTAGTTTTCGATTTATCACATGTAAATGAAGCGTTACAACAATATAAAGCCAAATCTGTTCATGGAATTATTGGTGCCGATATTTTATTACAAGGAAAAGCTATTATTGATTACTACAATCATTGTTTGTATTTGAAATAGATTATTTATT
Organism: Flavobacteriaceae bacterium; assembly: GCA_947457105.1. Lineage (GTDB taxonomy): Bacteria > Bacteroidota > Bacteroidia > Flavobacteriales > Flavobacteriaceae > Flavobacterium. The sequence continues at coordinate 16,117 of CANGUP010000002.1, read as the reverse complement.
CCTAAATGAAAAATACGCAATAATGGTGCTTAAAAACATCAAAATTCCACCTAATACAAATGGAGCGCCTGCAAATTGAAACGGAGCTTCTTTATGAGTAAAATAATAAAAAACAGTACTCATCATTGGCGGACCAACAATAGAAGAAGCACTCATCAAACTTGACAATGTTCCTTGAATTTCTCCTTGTTCGTTTGCAGGAACTTGACTTGATATAACAGCCTGCATTGCAGGACCAGCAACTCCTCCAAGACAATAAGGAATTAAAAAGGCAAACATCATCCAGCTTTGTGAAGCTGTTGCAAAAAGAAACATTCCAACTGTATACAATAACATTCCAACATAAATACTTTTTTCGTTTCCTAATTTTGGATTTATAACACGTATCAATCCGCCTTGCACAATTCCAACTAAAAGTCCGATGGCTCCTAGTGAAATTCCTACCATTTTTTCATCCCAGTTGAATTTATACATGGTAAAATAACTCCAATTGCTATGAACAGCATGCGAAGCTGTATATAATAAAAAGATGGAAATTACTAATCCGATTAACTGTGGGTATTTTTTCAAATTAAGAAATGCTCCAATAGGATTAGCTCTTTTCAAACTAAATGCTCTTCTATTGTCTTTTGACAAGGATTCTGGTAAAATGAAATAACCATAAAGGAAATTCAACAAACATAAAACTGCAGCTGCGTAAAACGGAACTCTTGAACCATATTGTCCTAAAAGTCCTCCGATTACTGGTCCGATGATGAATCCTAAACCAAAAGCTGCACCAATCATTCCAAAGTTTTTGGCTCTGTTTTCTGGTGTGCTGACATCTGCTATATAAGCAGAAGCTGTTGTAATACTTGCACCCGAAATTCCGGCAATAATACGTCCGACAAAAAGCCAAGTAATAGTCGGAGCAAATGCCAATAGCAAATAATCTAACGAAAAAGCAAACAGTGAAATTAGAATAATGGGGCGTCTACCAAATTTATCACTTAAATTCCCAATTAATGGGGCAAATATAAATTGTGTTATGGCATACGCAAAAGTCAACCAACCACCAATTTTTGCAGCTTCACTAATATCACCATGAATTAACTCCTTAATTAACTTCGGAATCACTGGAATAATAATTCCCCAACCTGTAATATCGATAAGCATGGTTATAAAAATAAAACCTATCGCTGCCGATTTTTTGTTTGATGCCATAAAAAGTATTGGTTAGTGAACGCAAATAAACGAAAAAATCCCAAACTCTCACTTCGACAAGCTCAGTGTGACAGAATTTGGGATTTGTATTTTGGAATTTATTTTAATTACAATTCTAATGCTTTTTTAGCATTTCCACCCATTAAATGTTCTACTGGGTTTTCTAAAGCTTCTTTAACTGCCACTAAGAAACCAACTGACTCACGTCCATCGATGATTCTGTGATCATAAGATAAAGCAACATACATTACTGGAGCGATAACTATTTGGCCGTTTTTCACGATAGCTCTATCAACCACATTGTGCATTCCTAAAATTCCTGATTGTGGAGGATTGATAATTGGTGTTGACAACATACTTCCGAAAACACCACCATTAGAAATAGTGAATGTTCCACCTGTCATTTCATCAACTGTAATTTGTCCGTCACGAGCACGAATTGCTAATCTTTTGATTTCAGCTTCAACTCCTCTAAATGATAATGTTTCAGCATTTCTCATTACAGGAACCATTAATCCTTTTGGACCAGAAACCGCAACTGAAATATCACAGAAATCATAAGAAATTTTCTCTTGACCATCAATCATTGAATTCACGTCTGGAAATAATTGTAAAGCTCTTGTAACCGCTTTAGTAAAGAAAGACATGAAACCTAAACCTAATCCGTGTTTTTCTTTAAATGCATCTTTATAATCAGCTCTTAAAGCATAGATAGCTGTCATGTCAACCTCATTGAAGGTAGTTAACATAGCGGTTTCATTTTTAGCAGAAACTAATCTTTCAGCTACTTTACGACGTAACATTGATAATTTTGTTTTTTCCGAACCACGATTTCCGCTAGTTGGAGTTCCCATTGATGGTACCGCATTTACAGCATCATCTTTAGTGATTCTTCCCCCTTTTCCAGTTCCAATGATTTCCGTTGGTTGGATGTTTTTCTCGTCTAATATTTTTTTAGCCGCTGGTGAAGGCGTTTGTGTAGCGTATGTTTTTTCAGCAACTGGAGCTGCTTTTACCTCAGCTTTTGGAGCTTCTACAACTGGTTTCGCTTCTTCTTTTGCTGGTGCTGGAGCATCACCTGATGGTTTAGCTGCGCTTGTGTCAATTAAACAAACTACTGCTCCAACAGCTACTGCATCGCCTTCTTCTGCTTTTAGAGTAATAATTCCGCTTGCTTCTGCAGGTAATTCAAGAGTTGCTTTGTCTGAATCTACTTCAGCAATTGCTTGGTCTTTTTCTACATAATCGCCATCTTTTACTAACCAAGTAGCAATTTCAACTTCTTTTATCGATTCGCCTGGAGAAGGCACTTTCATTTCTAAAATCATATTCTTTTAGTTTAAAGTTTCAGGTTTAAAAGTTTAAAAGTTTAAAAGTTTATTCTGAAAATTATATAATTATTTGTTATTATGTTCTTTTATTATTAGTTCAATTTGAAAATGCAATTCAGGAATTTCTTGTGTGATTATGTTCCAAATAGTCTCATAATCTACTCCCTGATAATGATGAATAATTTTATCTCTCAATTTAGCCATGTAACTCCAAGGAACGGAATTATATTTTAATCTAAAATCTTGATTCAGATTTTTTGTTGCTTCTCCAATTATTTCTAATGCTCTAGTTATAGCTCTTTTTAAAGTTTCATCATTATAAAAATCTTCTTCATCTAACTTTTCAACTATAGTTAGAATATAGTTTATTTCTATAAAAATGTGCTTAATGAATTCTATTTCATCAGATTTTGACATAATCTACCTCTTTTAAAATATGTGGTCCAATAAATTCACTTAATCCTTTTTTAGAAACAATATCAATTTTATTATTTTTAAAGAGGTTTTCTAATAAATCACAAAAATCAATATAATTTTTTAGAGTTTTCTTCTCTTTAATTATATCAACTAAGAAATCAATATCACTATCTTCTGTTTGTTCATTTCTTACGTAAGAACCAAACAAACCAATTTCTGTAACACCAAAACTTTTAATTGTTTCCTTGTTATCTTGGATAGTTTTGAATATGTCTTGTTTAGTTAACATAGATATTTTAAAATTTATAATCTATTCTCTTTGTTCTTTATTCTATTTTCTTCTTTAATTATCTAAATAAATTTTTATCAAAAACCATTCTAATAGCATCGGCATGACGTCTTCTATCTCTTGTGTGACTTCCAGCTGCTGGTGCTGCGTATGCTTTTAATGAAGCTAATCTCCAAGGCACTAAATCGAAATTCATCAACATATAGCTGTAAGCTCCCATGTTTTTCGGTTCTTCTTGTGCCCAAACATAATCGTCAGCGTTTGGATAACTAGCAATAATTTTTTTTAATTGCTCTACTGGTAATGGAAATAATTGCTCTACACGAACCAAAGCTACATCATTTCTTTCTAATTTTTCTCTTTCGGCAAGTATATCGTAGTAGAATTTTCCGGTAACGAAAACAACTGTTTTTACTTTTTTCTTATCTACTGAATTATCATCAATTGTTTCTTGAAATTGTCCGTTGTATAATTCTTCTTGTGTTGAAACACACAATGGATGACGCAACAAACTTTTTGGTGAAAAATGAATTAATGGTTTACGGAATTTCGTTTTCATTTGTCTTCTCAACAAGTGATAGAAATTGGCTGGCGTTGTACAATCAGCAACGTACATATTATGACGTGCACAAAGTTGTAAATAACGTTCCATTCTAGCCGAAGAGTGCTCAGCGCCTTGACCTTCATATCCGTGAGGCAATAAAAGAACAATTCCGTTTTGGTTGTTCCATTTGTCTTCACCACAAGAAATGTATTGGTCAATCATGATTTGCGCACCATTAGAGAAATCTCCAAATTGTGCTTCCCAAATTGTCAACGCATTTGGATTAGCTAAAGCATAACCATAATCAAAACCTAAAACACCATATTCTGAAAGGAAAGAATTAAACACATTAAACTTTCCTTTTTTATCTTTTAGCGAATTTAAGAGAATTACTTCTTCTTCACTGTCTTCAACTTTTACAACAGCATGACGGTGAGAGAAAGTTCCTCTTTCAACATCTTGTCCTGAAATTCTTACGTCAAAACCTTCAGTTAAAAGTGTTCCATAAGCCAATGACTCAGCTGTTCCCCAATCGATAACATTGTTATCATACATTGTTTTTCTATCGGTGATAATTTTTGTGATTTTGCTTATAAACTTTTTTTCTGAAGGCAAAGTTGAAATTTCATTGGCTATTTGATCTAATTTCTTTTTATCAAATTTAGTATCAAATTTTTGCAACATAACATCATCCGATACTTGTTCGAATCCTTTCCATTCGTCTTGCAAGAATGGTGTTATGATTGTTAAATCTTTTTTACGAGATGCTTGAAGATTCTCATCTAATTTATCTTTGTATTCGTTTTCGATTTTTGTGATATAAGCTGCATCAACAATGCCAGCGGTAATTAATTTCTCAGCATAAATATCTCTTGGATTTCTATGTTTAGCAATGATTTTATATAAAACTGGTTGAGTGAAACGTGGTTCATCACCTTCGTTATGTCCATATTTTCTATATCCTAATAAATCGATAAATACATCACGGCCAAACTGCATACGGAAATCTAAGGCAAATAACATAGCATGAACAACAGCTTCAGTATCATCAGAATTAACATGAAGTACTGGAGAAAGTGTCACTTTTGCTACGTCGGTACAATATGTTGACGAACGTGCGTCTTGGTAATTTGTTGTAAATCCAACTTGATTGTTGATTACAATGTGAATTGTTCCACCAGTTTTGTAACCATCTAATTGTGCCATTTGAACAATTTCGTATACAATGCCTTGTCCGGCAACAGCCGCATCACCATGAACTGCAATTGGTAAAACTTTAGAGAAATCGTCTGGCGTATATTTATCTTGTTTAGCACGAGCAATTCCTTCAATAACTGCACCAACTGTTTCAAGGTGCGAAGGATTTGGAGCTAAATTGATGTTGATTTTTTTACCTGATTTGGTTTTTCTTTCAGAAGTTAAACCTAAGTGGTATTTTACGTCACCATCAAAATATTCTTTATCGTAATCTTTTCCGTCAAATTCTGAGAAAATATCTTGCGTTGCTTTTCCGAAGATATTTGCCAAAATATTTAATCTTCCTCTGTGCGCCATTCCCATTACGAAATGTTCTACGCCTTTTTCAGCAGCTGATTCAATCAACGCGTCAAGTGCAGGAATAATACTTTCTCCTCCTTCAAGAGAAAAACGTTTTTGACCAACATATTTTGTATGAAGAAAATTTTCAAAAGAAACCGCTTCGTTTAGTTTTCCTAAAATGTGTTTCTTTTTTTCGCCGTCAAAATTTGGAAGATTATCGTTTACATTTATTTTATTTTGAATCCATTGAATAACCTCTGGTTTTCTCATGTACATGTACTCAATACCTATATGTTGACAATACACGTTTTTAAGATGAGTAATTATTTCTTTAAGTGTTTTTGGCTGATGACCTAGCACTTTAGCAGCATCAAAAACGGTATTTAAATCCGCGTCTGAAAGTCCAAAATTTACCAAATCTAAATTCGGTTCGTAAGTTCTTCTTTCTCTAACAGGGTTTGTTTCAGTAAAAAGGTGACCACGTGTTCTGTAACCATCAATTAATTTAAGAACGTTAAATTCTTTTTGAAGTTTTTCAGAAGCTTGTCCGTTATCTATAGAGGTTGCAGCATAATTGGCTACATATTCTCCTGCGTTTTCTTCATTGAAAGTTGCCATTCCAAAGTCGAAACCTTGAAAGAAGGCACGCCAACTTGGTTCAACACTATCAGGATTTACAAGATATTGGTCGTATAATTGTGCGAAAAATTCGGTGTGAGCTGCGTTTAAGAAGGAAAATCTATCCATGATTTAAGATAAAATAATCGTTGTTTTAAAAAAATTTATGCAAAAGTAAAATATTTATAACAATCTTTCAATGTTTTTACTACTTTTATGTCGCTAATTAACTATATATACATGTATGAAAAAGAATGCCTTACACAATTTAACAAAAAGATTAACATTTCTATTTTTTATTGCTGTCAGTTTATCTATTTCTGCACAACAAACGCAAGAAACAAAACCAAAAAGTGAGTTTTGGAATAAAGTACAATTTGGAGGTGGATTAGGACTCGGATTTGGTTCAGGTTTTACTAACATTGCCGTTTCTCCTACGGCTATTTACAATATCAATTCTTATGTGGCTTTAGGAACTGGCTTGCAGTATAGTTTCTTAAAACAAAAAGGGTTTTTCTCTTCAAATATTTATGGAGCTAGCTTTATAGCACTTTTCAATCCTATTGAAGAAATCCAATTATCTACAGAATTAGAACAATTAAGAGTAAACCGTACTTTTGAAGGAGTAGCACCTGGAAGTGAAAATTTTTGGAATACTGGACTTTTTGTAGGAGCTGGTTATCGAATGGATAATGTAACAATTGGAGCGCGATATAATTTATTTTTCAAAACGGATAACGGTGTTTATGGTGATGCATTTATGCCTTTTGTGAGAGTGTTTTTTTAAATTTATTAGTAAACAAATAATGTTATGAAAAATCTTTTTACTGTTATTCTTATATTTTCGTTTTCTCTAGTTTTTTCTCAAAAACAATTTAATAATCTGAAAAAATTATCGACTACATCAATTAGTTTTTCTAGCCATTCCTACTTATTAAATTTGAACTTCAACAAACCAAGCAGTTTGTATCGACTTTCAATTTACAACCCTACAACCAATTTGAATGACAATTACTATTTAGTAGGTGGAAAGTATTATATAAGTAACACTAAATCTTTTTCTTTTTTTGGGCCAGATGGACAAAGGATAGATTCATTTAATCCTAGTGGAACAAATGATTTTAAAAGTGCTCTTATAAATGGAGCAATAAATTCGATTATCAAAAAACTTTAATTAAAATCGGTTTCTAAACCAAACCTTCATCCATTCTCTTTTTAAAATTAAGAAGGCTACTTGTTCGGAAAGTTCCATAATATCGGAACCATCTAATTTTTTTACTTGATCTTCGGGAACATCAACTATATAAAGTAAACTTAAATATTCGGCAAATTTGTATTGAATTAATCGATAAATTTTTTCTTGAAGTTGAACTTTTAGTTCTTCAGGTTTAGTGCTTAGATGAAAATCTACAGGTTCATTAGCAAAATTGAAATCCTTATTTAATTGCTCAATAAGTTTTTGGTACAAATTTTCTTTTTCTGCTTCAGAAAGTAAGTGATCTGTTGATATTGGTGCTACATACATATTAAATTCCAATATTAAAATACCTAATTCCAAACATAAATAAGGAATCCCATTGGAATTTTGGATTTATGAAATTGGAATTTCTATTAAACATTTCTATTCATTAAGTTTTCACCAAAAGCTTTTAACATTTGTCTTTTATCACTAGAAATATTCATTTTTTCTAAAGTTTCAAATGCTTTAAATGTATATTCTTGAATGGCTTTTTGAGTAGCTTCAGATGCCTTTGTTTGATTAAAAATTGATTTTACTGATTCAATTTTATCCGAATTATCATTTGGTTGAATCGAAAATAAATGTGTCAATTGCTCTTTTTCATCAGCATTAGAAAATTCCATTGCTTTCAAATACAAATAGGTTTTTTTGTTTTCAATTATATCTCCACCAACTTGTTTTCCAAAAGTTTCAGGATCACCAAAAGCATCTAAATAATCATCTTGCAATTGAAAAGCAATTCCTAAATTCAAACCAAAATCATAAATCAAAATGGCGTTTTCTTCAGATGTTTCTGCAACAATTGCTCCCATTTTCATAGCGGCTCCAACCAAAACAGCAGTTTTATATTCAATCATTTTTAGATATTCAGGAATGGTAACATCTTCTCTTGTTTCAAAATCGACGTCATATTGTTGTCCTTCGCAAACTTCAAGAGCTGTTTTGCTAAACAATTTTGCTAATTCTCTAAAAATCTTTGGTTCATATTCTTCAAAATGTTGGTAAGCCAAAATTAGCATTGCATCACCAGAAAGAATTCCGGTGTTGATATTCCATTTCTCGTGAACTGTTTCATTTCCTCTTCTTAATGGCGCATCATCCATAATGTCATCGTGAACTAACGAAAAATTATGGAAAACTTCAATTGCAGTGGCAGCTGCCAAAGCTTTTTTACAATCAACATCAAAAACCTCTGTAGCCATTAATGTTAAAATTGGTCGCATTCTTTTTCCACCTAAATGAAGAATGTATTCGATTGGTTCATAAAGATTTTTAGGCTCTTTATTTAAATGCAATTCTGTAAAATATACTGAAATAAGTTCTTGATAGTGAGAAAGTGCGTGCATTAATTCTGAGTTTAATTTTTAATGTTTCAGGATTACAAAAGTAAGTCAAAAAAACTTTAATGAGTAAAACCTAAACTTTATGAAATGTTAAATTTATGTAAATACTATGGAAACTATTATTGTATTCAAAGTTTCCATTATACATTTGCAAACGAAATTTTAGGAAAATGAATCCTAATGTTTTTGAAATAAATATAAAAGATACTTAAACAAGTTCAGCATATTATGAAAGAAAAAATCATCAAAAAAGCAACAGACATGTTCCTGAAACTTGGTTTCAAGAGTGTTACTATGGATGATATTGCTTGTGAAATGTGCATTTCTAAAAAAACAATTTACAAATATTTTAGCAACAAAGAAAAATTAATTGAAGAAGGAACAGAAGTAATTCAACAAAAGATTCATGCGCTAATGGACGAAGTTGTAGCAAAAAACCTTAATGCTATTGAAGAAAATTTTGAAATGCGAAAAATGTTTAAAGAAATGTTCCAGTCCTTCGATCATTCACCAGCTTATCAATTGAAAAAACATTATCCTGAAATTTATGAAAAAATGATGACTAATGAAATTGAAGATTGCAATAAAATGTTTTCTCAAAATATTGTAAAAGGAATTCAACAAGGACTTTATAGGCAAGAAACTGATGTTGAATCGGCTACAAAGTTCTATTACACGCTTATTTTTTCTATAAACGAAAACACTCAATTAGAAAGTGAAGCATCCAAACTAGAAGGAAAAGCATTAGAATATCATACAAGGGCCATCGCAACACCAAAAGGAATAATAGAATTAGAAAAACAATTAATTAACTATATATAATTATCAATCCATGAAATCGCCACAAACACAAGTTTGCGAATGCAATTGAAAAATCATCGAACTCCGATGAAAATAAAAACAATTGTGAGATAAACACCTATGAAAATAGCGATACATATGCACCAAAAAACAAATAATTTTTACATATGAAATCGCCATTAACAACAAGTTTGCGTAAGCAAACACCAATAAATAAAAGGCGATAACATATTTGACCGCTAAAAAACAAATTTTACATATATGAAAAACAAAATCATTCTAACCTTACTTTTCTTTGCTTCAATTTTACAAGCACAAGAACAAAAAGAGAGTTACTCATTCTCTTTGAAACAAGCAATTGAACATGCCATTCAAAATAATTATTCTGTTTTAAATGCTAACAGAGATATTGAAGCCGCAAAACAAAAAAAATGGGAAACTACAACGATTGGTTTACCCCAAATTAATGGTAACGTTGGATATGTAAACAATTTTAGAATTCAACAAAATGTAATAGTAGTGAATGGACAATCTCAAACTATAGCTTTTGGGACATACAACTCTATGAATGCTTCTGCCACACTAAGTCAGTTAATTTTTGACGGTTCTTACTTGGTAGGATTACAATCTGCTAAAACTTACTTAAAAATTTCTGAAAATGCTAAGGTTAAAACTACACAAGAAATAAAGGAAATAGTAATCAACTCCTATGGAAATGTTCTGTTGGCAGATGAAAGTATTTTGATTCTTCAAAAAAACAAAGGTATTTTAGAAAAAACGCTCTCTGACACAAAAGAAATCTTCAAAAATGGACTGATTGAAGAAGAAAATGTGGAGCAATTACAAATCACATTGTCATCAATAAACAGTTCGCTTGAAAATGTAAAGCGTCAAAAAACAATTGCAAATGATATGATGAAATTGTTGTTAGGAATTAACTTAGATAAAGAATTAAAACTTACAGATAAATTAGACAACCTAACACAATCTAATGTTGACTTAGCTATTTTAAAAGAAGAATTTAATGTTACAAATAACATTGATTATCAAATAGGTCAAAATCTTCAAACTAGTAAAGAATTGCTTTTAAAATTAGAAAAAAGTAAAGCATTACCATCACTTGGAGCAGCCATAAATTTTGGTTCTAATGCCTTTGGAAATTCGTTTAACTTTTTTAATCAAAACCAGCAATGGTTTAATTATTCTAATCTTGGTATTAATTTAAACGTTCCTATTTTTAGTAGTTTCGGAAGAAGTTCTAGAACACAACAAGCAAAAATTGCTTTAGAACAATCTAAAACGCAATTAACAGAAACAGAGCAAAAATTGAAATTACAATTTGAAAAAGCTAAAAGCGATTACGAATTTAGTTTAGAACAATTGACAACATCTAAAAACAATTTGAATTTGGCAGAACGAATTGAAAATAAAAACCAAATCAAATTTACAGAAGGTTTAGCTAGCAGTTTCGATTTAACAAAAGCTCAAGAACAATTATACTCTGCTCAACAAAATTATCTTCAAGCAATGCTTGATGTAATCAATAAAAAAGCAACTTTAGAAAAATTAATAAACAAAAACTAATCCCAAAATAATATGAAATCGACGATTATTACATCTGTTCGCCTTTCAGGCTCGAGTCAACAATTACAAAAAATAAAAGTCATGAGTAAAAAAATACTTTTAATCGCTATAATATCTTTGTCGATATTTTCTTGCTCAAAAAAAGAAAATGCTACAACTGTTGATGAATTAATTAAAGCCGGAAATGTAAAAGATCTTCAAACTAAAAAAGGTCTTATTCAAGCTGATTTAGCTAAAATTGATGAAGCACTTTCAAAATTAGTAGAAGTTAAAAATCAAGAAGCCTTGGTTTCTGTATTATCAGTAAAAGACACTACTTTTAGTCACTATTTAGAAATTCAAGGAAGCGTAAATACAAAAGAAAACATCCTTGTTCAACCAGAATTCAGCGGAAACCTTACTTCTTTAACTGTAAAAGCAGGACAAAGAGTTTCTAAAGGACAAATCCTTGGTAGAGTTGATGATGCTGGTATGAGTCAACAATTAGCAAGTTTGGAAAACCAATATGCATTGGCAAAAACATCATTTGAAAGACAAAAAAATCTTTGGGATAAAAAAATTGGATCTGAAATTCAATTCCTTCAAGCTCAAACTCAAATGATTTCTGCTCAAAAAGCCGTTGCACAAATGAGAGCTCAAGTATCTAAAACATTAATTCGTGCTCCGTTTTCAGGAACAATAGATGAAGTTTTTGTTGAAAAAGGACAAATTGTATCGCCAAGTCAACAAGGTCTTATGAGAATTGTAAACTTATCTAATATGTATGTTTCTACTTCTGTTCCAGAAACTTATATTGGTAAATTGAAAGTAGGAACTGTAGTTGATGTTTTCTTAACTTCTTTAGGAAAAACTTACAAAGGAAAAGTTAGACAAGTTGGAAATTTCATCAACCCAAACAACAGAAGTTTCGGAATTGAAGTAAGCGTGCCAAATCCTGAAAATTTATTGCGCCCAAACCAAGTTGCAAAACTTAAAATCAATGATTACACAAGTAAAAATGCAATTGTAGTTCCAACAAATGTGGTACAAGAAGACGGAACTGGAAACAAATTTGTTTTCACTGTAACTAATTCAAATGGTAAAACAGGTATTGCTAAAAAAGTACTTGTGGAAATTGGAAAATCATCAGATAATGTAACCGAAATTTTAAGCGGTTTATCAGCAAATGACATCATCGTAACTGAAGGTGTAAATAGTATTGCAGACGGAATGAAATTGAATTTCTAAAAAAGTTAATAGTTAGTAGTTTATTGTTCATTGTTACCTTCAAAACAACAAACTACTAACTATAAACCAAAAACAACAAATCAAATATGAGTCATCAAAATAAAGAATTCAGTATATCAAGTTGGGCAGTAGACAATCGTGTTACTGTTTATATCTTGACCTTATTAATCGTTATTACAGGAGTAATTGCCTATATAACGATGCCTCGTGAAGATTTCCCAGAAATCATCGAGAACAAAGTATACATTTCGTCTGTTTTCCCAGGAAACTCTGCCGAAGATGTTGAAAAATTAGTAATTAAACCGCTTGAAAAGGAGTTCAAAAACATTTCAGGAGTAGAAAAAATTACTTCCAGTTCGTTTCAAGATTATGGAATGATTATCGTAGAATTTGCAGATAAAGTAACCATTGAAGATGCAAAAGTTAAAATCAAAGACAAAGTAGATTTTGCTAAAGCAGATACCGATTGGCCAAATCTAGACAACGGAAGTAAAGTAGAACCAAACGTTTTCGAATTAAACATTTCGGAAGAAGTGCCTATTTTAAATATCAACTTAAAAGGAAATTATACTACGCAACAACTTAAAAAATATGGTGAATTGCTTCAAGATGATATTGAAGAAGTCCCTGAAGTTAAAAAAGTAGATATCCTTGGTGTTGATGATAAAGAAGTTGAAATTGCTGTAGATATATTCAAAATGTCCGCAGCTCAAGTTTCTTTTGATGAAATTCAAAATGCGGTGAAATATGAAAATATGACACTTTCAGGTGGAAATTTAATTTCACAAGGGTCAAGAAATAATATTAGAATCGTTGGTGAAATAAAAGATCCTAAAGAACTTGAAAATATTATTATCAAATCATATGGAGGTGCTGTTTACCTAAAAGATATTGCTAAAATTAGTTTCAAAGAGAAAGAAAAAACTACTTACGCTCGTGAATCAGGTAAAGAAGTGGTAATGCTTAACGTAAAAAAACGTTCTAATCAAAACATGATTTCTGCGATTGAGCAAGTAAAAGAAAAATTAGAGAAAGCTAAGACATCTTATTTACCATCAAATTTAGAATTACAGTTAACTAATGACCAATCATCAAGAGTAGAACACCAAGTAGATGAACTTTCTAATCACATCATTTTTGGAATTGTGTTGGTAATGATTGTGTTGATGTTTACTATGGGATTAAGAAACTCCCTATTTGTTGGTGCGGCAATTCCATTATCAATGTTAATGGCGTTCAGTATTCTTTCAGCATTCGGATTAACACTGAATACTATGGTTCTTTTTGGATTAGTAATGGGATTAGGAATGCTTGTAGACGACGGAATTGTGGTGGTCGACAACGTATTTGCCAACATGCAAAAAGGAATGGATCGAGTTTCGGCTTCCAAAATTGGAATTGGTGAAATCGCTTGGCCTGTAATTTCATCTACAGCAACTACTTTGATGGCGTTTTTACCTTTCTTATTATGGCCAGGTACAATGGGTAAATTCATGAAGTATTTCCCAATTACATTGACAGTTACATTAACGGCTTCGTTATTTGTGGCAATGGTTGTAAATGCTGCCATGACTGGAGGTTCGATGGATACAACAGATAAAAATGTATCTAAAAAATCGGCGAAATTATATTCAATTATTTTTACAGTAATTGCCATAATTTTTGTTCTTATTGGAAATATATATGATTCAAAATTTGCAAGAGCAGTTGGACATTTAGCATTAATTTCTCTAGGATTAATGTGGTTATACAAAATAAAATTATACCAATGGACCCAAGATTTTCAGTACAGTTTCTTCCCAAGAATGGAAGACAAATACAAAAGCTTCTTGGCTAAAATATTGACTGGAAGAAAAGCATGGCTAGCTTTAGCAGGAATAATTGGGTTGTTAATTTTCTCATTTATGCTGTTGGGAATTTTCCCTAGAAAGGTATTGTTTTTCCCAGACAACATTCCAAATCAAGTAATTACTTATTTAGAATATCCTCAAGGAACCGATATTTCTAAAACTAATAAAGCAACATTGTTTGTAGAAAAACAAGTAATCAATATTTTAAGCAAATATGTTGAAGAAGGTACTAAAGAAAATTACCTTGCAGAATCTATTGTTTCTCAAGTAGGTGTTGGAGCAGGAAATCCAAATGTTGATGCAGGTTCAGCATCTGAAACTCCTTATAAAGGAAAAGTTACAGTAAATTTCTCTGAATTCAAATTTAGAAAAGGTGTCAATACAGCCGATGTTTTAGAAGAAATTCGTGCCAAAGTAAAAGGTATTGCTGGAGCAACGGTAACTGTAGAAAAAGACTCAAACGGTCCACCAGCTGGTTATCCAATTAGTATTCAATTAACAGGAATTGACTACGATGTAATGTTGAAAGAAGCAGACAAAATGATAGCTTTCATAAATTCTAAAAATATTCCTGGAATTGAAAGACTTAGCATTGATGTAAATAAAGAAAGTCCAGAACTTGAAGTAAAAGTTGACCGTGTGAGTGCTGGAAGTTTAGGCGTTTCAACTGGACAATTAGGATTTAATTTACGTCGTTCAGTTTATGGTCAAGAAATCTCAACATATAAAGAAGGAGATGACGATTATAATATCACCATGCGTATGCAAGATGATCAACGTAAAAATGAAAATGTATTGTTTAATCAATCATTAACGTTCAGAAATCAAAACAATGGTCAGATGATGCAAGTGCCTATTTCGGCAGTTTCTAAAACTGAAAAAACTACAACTTACAATCAAATCAAAAGAAAAAACCAAAAACGAATCATGACGGTTTATTCTAATGTTTTGACTGGTTTTAATGGTGATGAAATTACAAAGCAAATACAAGCAGAATTAAAAGGATATGAATTACCAAAAACAGTTTCTTATTCGTTTTCTGGTGTTCAAGAAGAACAAGGTAAAAACCAAAGTTTCTTGATGTATGCTTTATTCTTAGCGTTAGCAGGAATTACGATTATCATTGTATTACAATTTAATTCAGTTTCTAAAACTATGGTAATTTTATTTACCGTTATCTTGAGTTTTAGTGGTGTTTTCTATGGATATGTTATAGCCGGAATGGATTTCGTAATCCTGATGACCATGATGGGAATCATTTCCCTTGCCGGAATTGTGGTGAAAAACGGAATTGTATTAATGGACTTCTTTGTACTTTTATTAGACAAAAAAGTAGCAGAAAAACATTTAAACAGTCACGACGATTTATCATTAGAAGAAATAAAAGAAGTAATCATCGAATCTGGAAAATCGCGTTTACGTCCAGTATTATTGACTGCATTAACAGCTGTTCTTGGATTAATTCCACTAGCAATTGGGTTAAACTTCGACTTCTTCGGATTAATTACTGACTTAAATCCGCACCTATTTATTGGTGGTGACAACGTAATCTTTTGGGGACCATTAGCATGGACTATCATCTTCGGATTGACTTATGCAACAGTCTTAACTCTAGTTATGGTTCCAGTAATGTTTTACTTGGTAAAACGAGTAAAATATTGGTTACGAGACAGAAGAGAAAACAGAAAAATTGCTATTGAAGACTAATATAATGTTGGTTAAACTAAAAAAGCTCCGAAGAATATTCGGAGCTTTTCATTTTATAAAATGATTTCCATTATTTCAATAAAGCATCAAGTTGCTCTTGTAATTTAGGATTTGATGGTCTATCAGCATCCGCATTAACCACTTTTCCAGTTGGATCAATTAATATAAATCTTGGAATAGAATTAATTCCAAATGCTTTAATAAAATCAGACATCCAGTTTTTATCTGCATACAATTGGATTCCGCCAAGTTGCTTCTCAACTACAAACTTTTTCCACTTTTCATAATCTTTTTGCTCATCAACAGAAATACTTACAAAAGCAATTTTTTTATCATGATATTTCTCTTCAATTTTTTGCAAAGATGGAATTTCTGCACGACAAGGTCCACACCAAGTAGCCCAAACATCAATGTAAACATATTT
>CANGUP010000001.1 GCA_947457105.1 Flavobacteriaceae bacterium | reverse complement strand
TCTAAAGCTTCTCCGCGAGCTACTTTTATTTGCAATTCGACCAAGTCTAAACCAGAAACCATTTCAGTAACTGGATGCTCTACTTGCAAACGCGTATTCATTTCGAGGAAATAGAAATTGTGTTTATCGTCTAATAAAAACTCAACAGTTCCAGCTCCAAGATAATCACAAGCACGAGCTACTTTTACTGCTGCTTCACCCATTTTTTTACGCATTTCTGGAGTTAGAATAGATGATGGTGCTTCTTCAACTACTTTTTGATGGCGACGTTGAATGCTACATTCTCTTTCAAATACATACAAAACATTTCCATGACTATCAGCCATAATTTGAATTTCGATATGACGCGGTTTGGTTACATATTTTTCAATAAAAACCGAACCATCACCAAAAGCATTGGTTGCTTCAGAAATAGCACGTTCCATTTGAGATTCAAAATCTTCTTCTTTCTCTACAATACGCATTCCTTTTCCACCACCACCAGCAGAGGCTTTAATCAAAATTGGGAACCCAACTTGCTGTGCGGTTCTTTTAGCTTCTTCTACATCAATAATAGCATGGTCAACTCCAGGAACCATCGGAATATCATATTTCATCACCGCTTCTTTGGCGGCTAATTTACTTCCCATCATTTCGATGGCTTTCGATTTTGGTCCGATGAAAATGATGTTGTTTTTTTCACATTCTTCAGCGAAAGCAGAATTTTCACTTAAAAATCCGTATCCAGGATGAACTGCATCAACACCAAGTTCTTTACAAACTTCAATAATTTTATCTCCGCGTAAATACGATTGACTAGAAGCCGCTTCACCAATACAAACCGCTTCGTCTGCATATTTTACATGAAGTGCATTTCTATCGGCAGTTGAAAATACGGCTACCGTTTTGATGCCCATTTTCTTTGCCGTTTTCATTACCCTTATGGCAATTTCACCACGATTGGCAACTAATATTTTGGTTATTTTTTTCATATATTGATTTTTTTTGCCGCAAAGACACTAAGACGCTAAGTTATTTTTTATTTCAAGACTTTAATTATATTTTTGTGTCTTTGTGGCTTCGTGGCTAATTCCGTGTCTTATTATTCGAATTCAATTAACAATTGTCCTTTGTCTACAGCGTGACCTTTTTCTACAGCAATTAATTTAATTACTCCATCACGAGGTGAAAGGAAACTATTTTCCATTTTCATGGCTTCAAGAATTAATAAAGGATCATTCTCTTTAACTGTTTGTCCAACTTCTACATTGATTTCTAGAATTAATCCTGGCATTGGAGCTTTGATAGCATTAACCACTTTAGTTCTGCCACGTTCAATTCCCATACTTTTGATTTGGATATCCAAAGCATCTTCAATAGCAACTTCATACGTATTGTTATTTACTTTAATAGTGTACTTTTTGGTTAAAAAATCAGAAGAAACAATTTCGGCTTTGTAAGATTTGTGATTTTTCAAAACGTGGAATTTGTCTTTTTCCACACTAACGGCATCAAGATTTTTGAGGTCACTTTCTGATAAATCAAACGAAGTAGCATGATTAACAGAAAGCTTATAATTATTGCTCATATTGATTGGTTTTTATTGGAAGTAAATTTAAGAAAAGAAAACGTTTTCGTAACTGATAATTATCAGAAAATTGGAAAATTAATATAGCTTTATTATAAAAAAAGACTCCAACTTATAAGCTGGAGTCTTTTTTTATATGATTTTGAATTTAAAATTACACTTTCTTTTCTAAATCGAATTTTAAATCAATTTCTACTGATTCTGCAATTTTACTTTTAACTACGGATGGAATTTTGATATTATAATCTGCAGGTTTAACTTTAAAACTACAAGTTGCCACTAGCTTTTCACCTGATTGTATAAATGTGATTTTGGTCTTTACTTTTTTGGTAACACCATGTAAAGTTAAATCGCCTTCAACATCGAAAGTTGCTTTACCTGAAGCTACTTTTGCGGCATCAAAATTGGTAACTTTTCCTTTAAAGGTAGCTTTTGGGAATTTATCACTTTCAATATAATTTTCATTAAAGTGTTCTTCCATTAAAGGCACTTTAAATCGGAATGCTTTCACCAACGCCAAAACAGCAATATCACCTGTAGATTTATCAAAAATACAAGACACAGTGTTATTTTTAGCTGCTACTTCCTCAAAGGCAGGCATTGATGCTTCAAATTTAATCTCTCCTGAACGTGTCATCATCTTTTGTGAAAACAAGCTTGAGGAGCATAACAAACCAATAAATAATACTATCTTTTTCATAACGATTTTTTTTAATTAGGATATCCGTTAGCTGCCCATTTTTTGATTGTATTTATTCTTGTTTGAGGCATTCTTCCTGATTGTGGCATTACTGCACCACAAGATTGGTCGTCAATTCTGCAAATCATGTTTCCGTTTTCTGCTGCATCTCTTACTTGTGCATAGGTTTCCATTGTTGGTAATTCACCTCCTGCAACGCTATGACATGACAAACAATTGTTTACAATAATGGATTTTACATTGTCTTTGTAAGTTGGATTAGCAACCTCTCCAGAAATTTCTGAATAGGTTTGTGACTCACATGAAAACCCAATAAAACAGGCAATCATCAATACTATTATAATTTTTAATGCTCTCATAATTTAAAATACTCTATACATGTTAAACCCAAAATAAATTCCTTTTCCTTCTGTAATTCCATTAGCATTGGTAAAATAACTAACATCATTCATAGCTTGACTGTTAGAGAAAACCAATTGGAATACATGTCCGCCTGTTTCAATATCCATACCAATTGATAGAGGATTATGGTAAAAACTTGTTTCTCTTGCATTCAATCGAGCTGCATATTCCATATTCATACTAATTCTTTTAGACAATTTATATCTTCCACCAAGTGCTATAAGAAAATTATGTTTTTCTTCAAATAATGGCTCATATAAGTTTTTGTGAATGTAAATCGGATTTAGTTCCATCGAAAAACTATTTGAAAACTTTCTTGATATAGGTAATTGCGTACTAAAAGCAAATCTGCTTGACGATTTTAATTCTGGAAATTCATCTTTACTTAATTTAGAATTGATGTCCATGGTATTGTAACCAACAATAGTCACTGGAAAACCATTAACTTCTTGGTTTGCAAATTTATATTTTGCAGTAAACTCATAGTTTTTATTTAATGTATGACGAGAAAAACCGAGAGTTAGCCAATCTGTCGCTCCATACAAACCTCCAATTTTAGTTAAGGCATTGTCTAAACCAAAAAAGTTGTCTAAACCATCAGTTAAATCGCCAAATCTATGTGCTACTAAAAAATACCACTCGCCTTTTGCAGCAAGTTTAGTCGATTGCATTGTACATACTTGTAAACCTTTGAATGCTGCAATTTCAATCTCTTTTTTTCCTTTATTCTCAGAATCTAATTCATTCAATAAATCATCTTGTGCACTGGAAAATCCGAATACAAATAGAAAAAATACTGAAAAAGCAATTTTAGATAATTTCATTTTTCTTGTTCTTATTTTACGATTAAACATTGATCTAATTTTAATTCTTCTAAAAGGTCGTCATAACCAGTTACTCGTCCTTTAATGTTAACTTGACTTCCAATAGCCACTTTTTCAGCAACTTTTAATTGACAAGAAACCTTCTCATCTAAAGTGATTACATTTTCACCAACATTGGTTACTTTTCCTGAAATTTCAACTGTTTTGTTTATATACTTGACAGTTGCCGTTTCTGAATTATCTGAAAACTCACTAAAAACATCAGTTGCTGATGTAGTGAATTCTGATTTTTCAGTTTGAATATCTCTAGCTCCACCAGTCATTATATAATTGTATCCAAAATAACCTAAAGCTACAATCAAAATTAGCCCAATTAATAACTTTACTTTTTTACTCATGCTTAAAAAAAAAAATAGAGTTCACAATTAAGCAAACTCTAATATTAATAGATTCTACTTGTATTAGTTAACAATAACCTTTTTCCAAGATTTTTCAGAATCATTTTGTAATTCTAAAAAGTAAACTCCAGATTGAAGTCCGCTAACTTTTAGTTCAACTTCGTTAGATTCATCTGTAACTTCAATTGTTTTAACTAAAGCTCCTGTTTGACTATATACGTTAACTTTAGACAGATTGGTTTTAGTTTTAATAGAAAATTCTCCAGAAGAAGGATTTGGAAAAATTGAAGTAGCATTTAAAGAAAAATCTTCAGTTCCTAGAATTGTAAATGAACCTGTTGCAAATCCTCTATTTGTATTACCATGATTAGCTAAACTAGTAGAAGCACTACTTGATCTTGCCCATGCTACACTGATAGAATTAGTTGAAGCATAAGGTAACTGAAAATCGCTAGTATCAGAATTAGTTAAATTTCTTTCTAACGTTAAAGTTCTCACACCAGATATAACAGTATTAGAAACTGTAGTCCAATCTTGACTAGCATCAACATCTGGTGTTTGGGTACCAACGAAATTTCTATCATTTAATGAAGTAGTGTAAACAACTACATCACCTGAAGACATGAAAAATCCTTGTGAAACACCTAAACCAAGAGCGAACCATCTATCTGATGGGCCTGTTAAAACCAAAGTAACCTTAGAAGTTGAGCTGTTTAATGTAAATTGAGCAGTCATGTTTGAAGTTAAATTGATAATTGGTGTTGCTTTTGATTGTGAATATCCCTTGACACCAAATGCAAGAGCAAATAATAAAATAGTAATTTTTTTCATAGTAATTTATTTTAGCAAGTTTATAATTTTTTCGTAATTAAATTCTACGGCATATTCAAAAGCCGTTTTATTTTGATTGCATTTTAATTCTTTATTAGCCTTTTCTTCTACTAATTTTTTAACCATTTCTGGATTATTAAATTGAACTGCCAACATCAATGCTGTCATTCCGTTTTGATCTTTTAAATCTATATTTGCTCCATTGAGAAGCAATTTATCTACCAATTCAAATTCACCTTTTACAACGCAAGCCATTAAAGCCGTTCCATTTTTTGAAACATAATTTAACTCAGCTTTGTTGTCAATTAAAAAGTTCGCCACTTCGTCATTACCTCTATAACAAGCTAATATTAGCATACTTGAACCTTTATCATCAATGGCGTTAACAATGCTTTTATCTTTTTCAAAAAGTGATTTAATATCAGATAAACTGCCTTTTCTAGCTACATCAAAACAGTTTGTTTCTTGTCCAAAAATGACATTTATTGACAATAAAAAAATTAACAGAATCTTTCGCAATTTATCTTATTTTTATACAAATTTATTAATTTTATCATATATATCATTGTTTGAGTGTAAATAAATGTTTGTGAAATAGAATTTTTCAACTCTTGAAGATTATATATATGATATGAATTAGAATTTGTATTTAATTGTAATAACTATTTGTTAAAACAAAAAAATATCAAAAAGAAATAATTAAAAAATGATTGTGTGTGTGTGTTTTTATAAAACCAAAAGTCCAAAACCTCTCAAAGTAACTATAGGTTTGGAATACCAAAACAATTCAAAATCTTCAAAATGTATTTCGAAATCTGATTTTAATTGAGTGAATGTAGACTTAGATTCACCATAAACTGAGATTTTTTCTAAAGTAATGACCAACCAATCTGCCTTATCTTTTTCTATAGAAATATCATACGTTTCGGTTTTGTCATGAAAAGTCAATTTGGTCATTTCCCACGAGTTTCCTTTTTTAGATTTTGTAAAAGTTTCTGAAGTTGGCTTTCCTCCTATCCAAACAATTTTTGCTGAAGATTTAATGTTGAAATCCGTTTCTTTTTCAAGACAAGAAACAATATAATCGGGAGGGATTTTTGTATTTGGAATTTTAAAATCAAACCAATCTTGAAGGTCATATTCGAAGCAAATTCCGTGCATATAGTTAAATAACGATTTCTTTAATCCAAAACTAAATTTGTCGTGATTGATTCCAGTTTTGTCTTTAAAGTTGATATCATTATTAGCAAAAGTGATTTCGTTTTGTTCAGGAATTACACCAAATTCCTCAGGAAACATTCCAACTGGCGAATGTGCCGTCATTGCAAATTGATGCCAAAAACCACTTTGTAAAACACCAAGTTCAAACAATTGTCGCACCATCTCCAAGCTATCAATAGTTTCTTGAACCGTTTGCGTTGGATAACCATACATTAAATAAGCATGAACCATAATTCCAGATTCTGTGAAATTTCTAGTTACTTGTGCAACTTGTTCAACCGTTACTCCTTTTTTAATTAGTTCTAAAAGTCTATCCGAAGCTACTTCCAAACCGCCAGAAACCGCAATACAACCAGATGCTTTAAGTAAAACACACAAATCGGCAGAAAAACTTTTCTCAAATCGAATATTGGTCCACCAAGAAACCACTAATCTTCTTTTGATAATTTCTAAAGCAACTTCACGCATCAATGCTGGTGGCGCAGCTTCATCTACAAAATGAAATCCGTTTTCGCCAGTTTGAGCAATTAATTCCTCCATTCTATCTACTAAAATTTTAGCAGCGATTGGCTCGTATAATTTAATGTAGTCTAGCGAAATATCACAAAACGTACATTTTCCCCAATAACATCCATGTGCCATGGTGAGTTTATTCCAACGACCATCGCTCCACAAACTGTGCATTGGATTGGCAATTTCTATAACCGAAATATAATTTTGAAGTTGTAAATCAGAATAATCTGGAGTTCCAACTTCGCTTTGTTTATAATCGGGTTTTGTAGAATTATTAAGGTAAGTTACTTCTTTGTTTTGAAGAAGAAAAGTTCGTTTGAATTCATTTGTTTCACTGATATTCACAGAGATTTCAAAGAGATTTTCAAAGTTATTGATAACATACTGATGAAGTAACTCAATTGGAAGTTCGCCATCATCTAAAGTAATAAAATCGAAGAACTCAAAAACGCGATTATCTTTTAGTTCACGGAGTTCTGTGTTCGGAAAACCGCCGCCCATTGCGATTTTAATCTTTGGAAAATGGTTTTTAATAAATTGTGCACATCTAAAAGCACTGTATAAATTTCCTGGAAAAGGAACTGAAAAGCAAACTAGTTTTGGTTGTACTTCTGCTACTCTATCCTTTAGAATTTTGAGCGTAATTTTATCAATGTAAGTTGGTTCACTTTGAAGATGATTATGTAATTCATCAAACGAATTAGCGCTTCTGCCCAAACGTTCGGCATAGCGACTGAAACCAAAATTTTCATCGACACATTCTACAATAAAATCGGATAAATCCTCTAAATATAATGTGGCTAAATGTTTGGCTTTGTCTTGCATTCCCATAGTTCCAAAAGCCCATTCCATATCGTCTAATTGAGAAAATCGAGAAGCTTCTGGAAGGAAATTTCCACTACAAATTTGACGTGCTAAAGAAGGATTTTTCCCTTGAAGAAATGCAATTACAGCATCGATGGTTTTGATGTAATCTTCTTCGAGCGAATAAATTCTTTCTAGGTTGTAGTTTGTAGTTTGTAGTTTGTAGTTTGAAAACATTGCTGTCAAACCTTCTTTAGAAAAAAGTTCTAAAATAACTTCAATTCCCAAATCCATTTGGAAAGAAGAAATTCCTTTAGTATTTAGAAAACCTTTAATATATGCCGTTGCTGGATAAGGTGTATTCAGTTGAGTAAAAGGTGGCGTTATGAGAAGAAGGTCTTTCAATGAAAATATTTTCGCAAAAGTAAAATTAATAATTAAGGTTTTAACTATTTTTTGTGAATTTAAAAATGTATTTTGAACTTGATTTTTAAGTATTTTTACAAAAAAAAATCAACTATGCCTAGCGATTGCATAACGTACCAAAATTCAGGATATTTCACTAAATTAATGATAGATTATTTAGATGAAAAGTCAGATTTAAAGCCGTTTTTCAATCATTTTCCGAAAATTGAGAATTTCAAAAGTCAGATAGAAGAAAAAAGTAGCAACTTCAATCGCAATGGCAAAAGAGAAATTTTAGTCTCTGAACTTGAAAGACAGTATCAAAATTTTGAAGTTTCCACAACAACATTAAACAACATTAAACTTTTAAACGATACTAAAACTTTCACAATAACAACTGGCCATCAACTGAATTTATTCACTGGACCATTGTATTTTTTATATAAAATTGTTTCTACTATCAATCTTTGCAAACAATTAAAAAAAGAGTATCCTGAAAATAATTTCGTACCCATTTATTGGATGGCTACCGAAGATCACGATTTTGATGAAATCAATTATTTCAATTACCAAGGTAAAGTTTTTAGATGGAGTCGTGAGAGTACTGGACCTGTTGGAAGATTGCTTACAGAAGGTTTAGATAAAGTTTTCGATTTATTTTCTAAAGAAATTGTAACTTCAAATAATGCCAATTTTTTAAAAAAGCTATTTGAAAATACTTATTTAAAACATTCAAATTTAGCCGATGCTACTCGATATTTGGCTAACGAACTATTCCAAAATGAAGGTTTAGTTATAATTGATGGTGATTCTGTAGCATTGAAAAAAATGTTTATTCCTTATGTTAAAAAAGAGCTTTTAGAACAAACATCATTTAAAAAAGTTAAAGAAACCAACGAACTTTTGAAAGACTATTTCGTACAAGTAAATCCGCGTGAAATCAATTTATTTTACATAGAAGATAATTTACGTGAACGAATTATTTTTGAAAACGGAATTTACAAAGTAAACAACACCACAACTCAATTTTCTGAAATTGAAATTATAAAAGAATTAGAAAATCATCCTGAAAAGTTTAGTCCAAATGTAATTACACGACCTTTATACCAAGAAGTAGTTTTGCCAAATTTATGCTATATAGGTGGTGGTGGCGAAATAGCTTATTGGCTAGAATTAAAATCTAGTTTTGAAGAAAACAACATCACTTTTCCTATGCTGTTGCTAAGAAATTCGGTTCTTTTAGCAACAAAAAAGCAAGCTGAAAAAGCAGATAAATTAGAACTATCTTGGAATGATTTATTTTCAAATCAAAGAGTATTGTTAGATTCAAAAACTAAAGAGTTTTCAGAATTTGTAATTGATTTTTCTGATCAAAAAGAACATTTGAAAAAGCAATTTGAGAACTTATATACCATTGCTAATCAAACTGACAAATCATTTATAGGAGCAGTAAAAGCTCAAGAAATTAAACAATTAAAAGGATTAGATAATCTTGAAAAACGCCTTTTGAAAGCTGAAAAAAGAATTCATTCAGAAAAACTTGAGAGAATTGTTTCACTACAAAACGAATTGTTTCCAAACCAAAGTTTACAAGAACGAAAAGCTAATTTCTCAGAATTTTACTTAGAATTTGGAAACAAATTAATTGAAGAATTGTTAACACAATTGAATCCTCTTTCACAAGAATTCAAAATCATTACTTTATAAACGATATTTTCTTGTAATTCTTCAAAAAAACACTACTTTTGCACCCAAATTGAAACAAAAAACAAATAAATTAAAATAAAAATGGCTACAAATAGAACATTTACAATGATTAAGCCTGATGCTGTTGAAAACGGACACATCGGTGGGATTTTAAATATGATTACTGAAGGTGGTTTCAAAATCGTTTCTTTGAAATTAACTCAATTAACTATTGCTGATGCTCAAGCATTTTATGCTGTTCACGCTGCAAGACCATTTTTTGGTGAGTTAGTTGAATTCATGACAAGAGGTCCAATCGTTGCTGCAATTTTAGAAAAAGAAAATGCTGTTGAAGATTTTAGAACTTTAATTGGTGCTACTAATCCAGCTGATGCTGCTGAAGGAACAATCCGTAAAAAATATGCTACATCAATCGGAGAAAATGCAGTTCACGGTTCAGATTCTGATGAAAATGCTGCTATCGAAGGTGCATTCCATTTTTCTGGAAGAGAGCAATTCTAGTGTTCAGTCGCAGTTGCAGTTATGCCAATTGTATAAAAATACAAAATCCCGAACCTTAATTGAATCGGGATTTTTTTATCTTAAGATTAAATCTTTTACAATTTCTTTTCGAAGTTCTTCATTGAGCATAGCAATTATTTTTTGCTTTCCATAACTCAATTCTTCTCTTAAAACAGCCGAAGTTAATTTGACATATAGAGTGCTTCCTTTTAAAATCACTTCCTGTGTATAACTATTTACACCATTTCCCATAAGTGATTTCCAAGCTTGTTCTACATCAATTTTATCCATACCAGCTTCTAGTTTATTAACTTGAATAAACTGTTGCAAAACCTCTGAAATAGAACTTTCGTTGCTTGTTCTTTTTGCCATAAATGCTGAATTTATTTCAGTATCTTTCGATCCGAATCTATAATTATTCTATTACTTTAAAGAAAAAGGTTGATATCGTTTATAGTTATATTCTAAATCATCTTTATTTTTAAGAACTAAAACAGAATCTTGAATCTCAATTATTTCCTCTTTCCATTTACCATAACTTGTAGTGTAATTAACAAAAAAACTACCGTTTTCATTAGATATTAAAATCTCTTCTTTCAAGTTGTTGGTTTTGTATGTTCCATCAAGTTGTGGCATTACTTTTTGACGAAAACCCTTTTTCTCTTGCAACTGAAAATAATCAATTGTTTCATTGATTTTGTAATCTTTCTTCTCACCGTCTTTTAAAATAACCTTTTTTATTTCCCAGTAGCCATTTAATTTAGCAATATCTTTATCTGTAATAGACTGATTACAAGAAACTAAAAGCAATAACGATAGAAAAAGTGTAATTGTATTTTTCATAATTTTAATAAAACATAAAATTACAACATATTTTAAATAATAAAAAAGTATTTTTGATTAAACCTTTTTGAAAATCTATTGTCTTAATTGAAAACCTACCAATTATGAAAAAATACATTACTCTTTTTGCGCTTTCTTTATTTATTTTCAGTTGTAGTTCCGATGAAAATACAAGTACTCCTGAAGAAACTATGTATTTTCCTCCAAATAATGGAAGTAATACTTGGGAAACAAAGTCAATTTCTTCTTTAGGTTGGAATCAAAGTGCGGTTCAACCTTTATTAGATTATTTACAATTAAAGCATTCCAAATCATTTATAATATTGGTAAATGGAAGAATCGTTTTAGAAAATTATTTCAACGGACATTCTGCTACAACTCCATGGTATTGGGCAAGTGCAGGTAAAACATTAACAACAACTGTCACAGGAATTGCCGAACAAGAAGGATTAATCAACATCAACAACAAAGTATCTGATTATTTAGGAATAGGTTGGACAAGCGCTCCATTAGCAAAAGAAAATCTAATAACTTGCAAAAATCTATTATCAATGAATTCTGGATTAAACGAGACGCTTGGAGATAACGTCTCACCAGCAAATCTTCAGTATGTTGCAGATGCAGGTACACGTTGGGCCTATCATAATGTTTATGTAAAACTTCAAGGTGTTGTTTCCCAGGCAAGCGGACAAACTTGGACTAACTACTTTAACACAAAACTAAGAGATAAACTTGGCATGACAGGAGGAGCTTGGATAAATTCTGGTGATGGACTTAGTGTATATTGGAGTACTTCAAGAAATATGGCTCGTTTTGGATTAATGGCTTTAAATAAAGGAAAATGGAATGACAATCAAGTCGTAAATGAAACATTCTTCAATAACGCTACAAGTACATCACAAAACATAAATCAATCCTACGGATATATGTGGTGGCTAAATGGAAAGTCTTCTTATCGTTTGCCACAAACACAATTTCAATTTAATGGAAGTATAATTCCGAGTGCTCCAAGTGATATGTATTGTGCCTTGGGCAAAGATGATCAAAAAATTTATGTTATACCAAGTAAAAAAATGGTAATCATTCGAATGGGAGATGCTGCAGACACAGTAAATATGGCATTGTCTGATTTTGATGATGTTCTTTGGCAAAAAATAAGCGCTTTATATCAATAAAGCGCTTATCTTTTATTTAAATATTTTATCAAATATTCTTTTCAAAGCATACACAAATAATATAAAAGTTATAAGCTGTAAGCCCATTGCTACATCAGAGAATTTCAGTTCTATAAGTTTTGCTAAAACTCCTAATCCGAAACAAATTAAAATCAAAATTATCGGAGAGGATGTTTTAAAAAAAGATACAATTTTATTCATATATGCAAAATTTGATTTTTAAGCAATTATTTAAAAAAGCTATCTACAAATTCATATTTATTAAAAACTTGTAAATCTTCTATTCCTTCACCGACACCAATATATTTTACAGGAATTTGAAATTGATCAGAAATACCTATAACAACACCACCTTTTGCAGTTCCGTCTAGTTTTGTTACAGCTAAACAAGTAACTTCAGTTGCTGCAGTAAATTGTTTGGCTTGTTCAAATGCATTTTGCCCAGTAGAACCATCTAAAACTAAAAGCACATCGTTTGGTGTTTCTTCAACCACTTTCTGCATTACTTTTTTAACTTTAGAAAGTTCGTTCATTAAACCAACTTTGTTATGCAAACGTCCAGCAGTATCAATGATTACAACATCTGCATTTTGAGCTACAGCACTTTGCAAAGTATCAAAAGCTACAGACGCAGGATCGCTACCCATTTGTTGTTTAACGATTGGCACACCTACTCTATCAGCCCAAATTTGCAATTGGTCAATTGCTGCGGCACGAAAGGTATCAGCAGCGCCAAGAACAACCTTATAACCTGCTTTTTTAAACTGAAAAGCCAATTTACCAATAGTTGTTGTTTTTCCTACTCCATTAACTCCTACAACCATAATTACATAAGGTTTTTTATTAGCTGGAATTTTAAATTCAGATTCTTCTCCAGATTTTGTTTCAGACAATAATGAAGCAATTTCTTCACGAAGAATTTGATTTAACTCTTCAGTTCCAAGGTACTTATCATTAGAAACTCTTGTTTCAATTCTTTTTATGATTTTTAATGTAGTTTCAACACCAACATCTGATGATACCAAAATCTCTTCAAGGTTATCTAAAACCTCATCATCAACTTTAGATTTACCAGCAATAGCTTTAGTTAATTTAGAAAAAAACGTTGTTTTTGTTTTTTCCAAACCTTTATCAAGTGTTTCTTTTTTTTCTGATGAAAATATTCTTTTAAAAAAACTCATTTCTTCAATTTATGTATTAAAAATAAGGATTATAGAAAAAATTTAGTCCTTATTTATAAAATTAGAGACAAATATAAAAATAAAAAAGCTACTTCCATACGAAAGTAGCTTTGATATATATTTAATTAGGAATTATTTCTTTGATAAGAAAGCATCCACTTCTTCTGGAGTCATAATGCTTTCAACAAAAGTATAAGCACCTGTTTTAGGAGATTTTACCATTTTGATAGCTTTTGTTAATCTCTTAGAAGCTGTTTGTAACGTTGCAACGGTTTTCTTTGCCATGATTAAAATGTGTATTTTAATTTGAAATAAATCTCTAATGAAATCATTTGAGATTTATTTTAAATCTCTAATTATTTAATTTCTTTATGAACAGTCATTCTCTTTAAGATTGGATTAAATTTTTTAATCTCTAATCTGTCTGGAGTATTTTTTTTGTTTTTGTTTGTAATGTAACGTGAAGTTCCAGGAAGACCTGTTCCTTTGTGCTCAGTACACTCTAAAATTACTTGAATTCTATTACCTTTCTTTGCCATCTTGCTTTATTTTTA
The DNA here is from genome assembly GCA_947457105.1 of Flavobacteriaceae bacterium. Taxonomy (GTDB): domain Bacteria; phylum Bacteroidota; class Bacteroidia; order Flavobacteriales; family Flavobacteriaceae; genus Flavobacterium. Next base: position 56,492 of record CANGUP010000001.1, on the reverse strand, counting down.
TTGGATAAGGAATTATTTAATAAAACCATTAGCTTTAGCTGTTTTTAACACAGCAGCTAATCCATTTTTATTGATTGTTTTAATTGTAGAAGCAGCTACTCTTAAAGTAACCCATCTGTCTTCTTCAGCAAGATAGAAACGTTTTTTAACTAAGTTCACAGAAAATTTTCTCTTAGTTTTGTTCATTGCGTGAGAAACATTATTTCCTACCATCGCTCTTTTACCTGTAAGGTCACAAACTCTTGACATTATGCTTATCTTTTATCGTTATTCAAATCGAGGGTGCAAAGAAACAAAAAAGAAACCTTATACACAAAAAAATATTACAGATTTTTTAAAATTTCTTTTTGCAACATTTCAAATGCTTTATTTACTGCTCTATCTATCACTTTCTCACGTGGTTGACCAAAATTAAATTCTTCAACTATTACTTCACTTAGTGTAGCTAAAGCTAAAAAAACAGTTCCAACCTCTGCATCAGCATCGCCTTTTGATGGTCCAGCGTTTCCAGTTGTTGCAATTGCGTAGTCTGTTTTCATTAATTTTTGAATTCCAAGCGCCATTTCTTTTGCAACTTGTGCACTAACAACCGTGTATTTTTTTATTGTTTCCTCGGAAACCCCTAAAACTGAAACTTTTGTATCAGTTGCATAAGAAACAACACTTCCTCTAAAATAGTTTGAAGCACCTGAAACTGATGTCAAAACTTGTGCAATTTTTCCTCCAGTACAACTTTCAGCTGTTGCTATTGTTTTGTTTTGTTGCGTTAACAATCTTCCTAAAACGACTTCAATAGTTTCGTCTTCATCAAATCCTACAATAATATCTCCTATTAATTTGGCTAACGAAGTTACATTTTCATTGATTGATTTTTCGAGAATTTCTTTCTCAGTTCCACGAGCTGTTAAACGCAAACGAACTCTTCCTGGAGCAGGTAAATAAGCTAATTTTACAAAATCTGGCAAATTGTTTTCCCAGCTTTCAATTCGCTCAGCTACAAGACTTTCGCCTTGTCCATAGGTCATTATCGTTTTATGTAAAATGTAAGGTCGTTGGTACTCTTTTACTATTTTAGGAATGATTTCGTTTTCGACAATATATTTCATTTCATAAGGAACGCCTGGAAGCGAAATAAAGACTGTATTTTCTTTTTTCATCCACATACCTGGCGCAGTTCCGACTTTATTGAAAAGAACCTCGCATTTTGATGGAACAAGTGCTTGATCTTTGTTCATCTGAGAGGCTGGACGTTTCATTACCGATTCAATCAATTCAATAACATGCGATTCAACTTCTTTATTTACAACTAATGTATCGTTGAAGTATTCACAAAATGTATGCTTTGTGATGTCATCTTTTGTTGGGCCTAATCCTCCAGTAATAACAACAAAATCTACTTTGTTTTGTAGCGACTTAAAAGTGTCTAAAATGTGTTGCTTATCATCACTTATTGATAGTAGTTCGTGGGTTTGAACTCCAATTTTATCTAATGCTTTTGCGATGTATCCTGAATTGGTATCGATGATTTGTCCTATTAGGATTTCGTCACCTATGGTAACTATGGCTGCTTTCATTTGAAGTTTAGTATTTGTTTTTAACTATCTAATGCAGTTATTTCGATCATATCAAAAAATATTGATTTCGATTATTGATTTGATTAGCAAAGATAGTACAAATAAAAAAATGAAATGCTACTTAGCCCAGATTGGAGTATGTATCCTTTTATTTTGTTACCTAAGGTGTCTTGTTGAGTCTTTCGAAATACTCTCGTAGGCAACAAAATAAAAGATTCTGCGTAAAGCTGGAAAAAGGCTTGCAGATAAATCCCGAGCCATTCGCTTCTAACTATTATATTTCGAAATCTTTTTTGATTTCTTTTATTGCCTTATCAACATGATCTTGAATGCTTTCAAAAGTTGCTTCAATTTCTTTCTTTTTACCTTCTGCTCTTGTCCAAGCTTCAACTTGAAGTATTTCTTCGTATGCCATAGTCATCCCTAATAAGTCTAGAGTTGGCTTAATCTTGTGTGCATAAGCATAAGCTTGCTTGTGATCTTTATCTTTAATACCTTGCTCTATTTGCTTCAAATCTTGAGGAACTTCGGTTACAAAAAGTGAGATAATTTGCATTACAAATTCCGGATCATTATCCGAAAGAGCATAAACTTTTGAGAGGTTATAATTTATTGCCATTATTTAATTTGTATTCTAAATGATTTTTTATTTTCTATGAATCCTTCTAATATATCGTTTGGTTTTACAGCACTTACACCTTCTGGAGTTCCTGTAAAAATGATATCGCCTTTTTTTAATGTAAAATATTGAGAAACGTGTGAAATAAGTTCATCTATTTTCCAAATCATGTGACTCGAATTTCCTTTTTGAACTACATTTCCATTGCTATGTAACTCAAAGTTAATATTTTCTAATGAAATAAACTCATTTTTCGGGTAAAATTCACCAATTACCGCTGAACCGTCAAAAGCTTTAGATTTTTCCCAAGGCAAACCTTTTTCTTTAAGCTTAGCTTGCAAATCTCTTGCTGTAAAATCGATTCCTAATCCGATTTCATCGTAATAATTATGAGCAAATTTTGCATCTATATATTTTCCAACTTTATTTATTTTAACCAAAACTTCAACTTCATGGTGCACATCATCACTAAACTCTGGAATTACAAAAGGATGTTGTTTTAACAAAATTGCAGAATCAGGTTTTAAGAAAACTACAGGTTCATCTGGACGTTCATTTTGAAGTTCCTCGATGTGTTTAAAGTAATTTCTTCCGATGCAGATTATTTTCATAGTTTTCAGTCGCAGTTTTCAGTTTTCAGTCTGCAAACCGCAAACTGAGACTGAAAACTTATTTTGTATTTAGTTTTCTTAATTTAATTCCTGTCAATACTTTTTTAGTGTAAAGAGGAAAATCAGCACCTTGAATCCAACCATAGTAACCAGGTTCTTTTTCAAGCACTTCTTCTACTAATTGACCTTTGTTTTTTCCGAATGTGAAAATTTCTTTTCCTTCGTTATTTAGAGCAATAAAACCAGCAAAGTCAACTGATTTTTTACGAGTTGTGAATTCGGACAACCATTTCATATCGTTGTCTAAATCGTCGTATCTATCTAATTGTGCTTTTAGAATTTCATAAGTTGCCATAGTATCTGCTTCTGCAGAATGAGCGTTTTCTAAATTTGTTCCACAATAAAACTTCAAAGCTGCGCTTAAAGTACGTTCTTCTTTTTTGTGAAAAATAGTTTGAACATCTACCGAAACTCTATTTTTCATATCAAAATCTACTTCAGCACGAAGTAATTCTTCGGCTAAAAGTGGAATATCAAATCTATCTGAATTAAATCCAGCCAAATCAGAATCCTTAATCATATTATGAACTTGTGATGCTAGTTCTTTAAACGTTGGCTCATTAGCAACTTTTTCGTTGGTTATACCATGAACAGCAGTTGTTTGTGGCGGAATTGGAATTGTTGGATTTACTAACCATGTCTTGCTTTCTTTATTTCCGTTAGGATATACTTTGAAGATTGAGATTTCTACAATTCTATCTCTTGCAACATCTATTCCTGTGGTTTCGAGGTCGAAAAAGCAAATTGGTCTATTTAATTTTAATTCCATTTGTAAAATTTATGTGACAAATATAAAATTTTGTACTTACCGTTTATCGATTATTTGAAATTTCTCGTGTATTTAAATGCAAAAACCTTTTCGTTTTACGGAAAAGGTTGATTTATTGTGTTTAATTTTTATTTTAGTATTCTCTATTTACATCAAATGCTTCAAGATACTCAGCAACTCGTTTTACAAAACTTCCACCAAGTGCACCATCTACCACTCTGTGGTCATAAGAATGTGATAAGAACATTTTCTGACGAATTCCGATGAAATCACCTTCTGGGGTTTCAATTACTGCTGGAACTTTTCTGATAGCACCAAGTGCAAGAATTCCAACTTGTGGTTGATTAATAATAGGTGTTCCAAATACCGAACCAAAAGTTCCTACATTTGTCACAGTATATGTTCCGCCTTGAGTATCGTCTGGTTTTAATTTTCCAGCTTTAGCTCTATTTCCTAAATCGTTTACGGCTTTTGCCATTCCGACAAGGTTTAATTGATCCGCATTTTTAATTACTGGAACGATAAGATTTCCGTTCGGTAAAGCTGCAGCCATTCCTAAATTGATGTTTTTCTTTTTAATGATGTAATCACCATCAACAGAAATATTCATTCCAGGAAAATCTTTTAAAGCTTTTGCAACAGCTTCCATCATAATTGGAGTGAAAGTCAATTTCTCACCTTCTCGTTTTTCGAAAGCGCCTTTTACTTTATCTCTCCATTTTACAATATTAGTAACATCAACTTCAATAAACGATTGTACGTGAGCAGATGTTTGCACCGAAGCAACCATGTAGCCTGAAATCAATTTACGCATTCTGTCCATTTCTACAATTTCATCACCACCATTTACAGAAACTGGAACAGCAGAAGTTGTTGTAGATTGAACAGGTTGTTTTATAGGTTGTGCAACTGGAGTAACAGTTTCTACTAAAACTGGCTGACTTGTTCTATTTTTTACAAAATTTAATATATCTTCTTTAGTAACACGACCATCTTTTCCTGAACCTGAAATACTTTCTAATTCAGCAATAGAAACTCCTTCTTCTTTAGCAATGTTTTTTACTAATGGTGAAAAGAATTTATCACTTCCTGAAAAATCCGCAGGAGCAACAGTCTCTTTGGCAACTTCAACAATTTTAGCAACTTCAGCAACAATTGGAGCAGCAACTTCAGCAGTTTTAGGTGCTTCTACGCTTCCGCCTTCTGTTTCAATAATTGCAATAGTTTGACCCACTTTTACCACTTCATCTTTACCAAAAAGCTGTTCTACTAAAACACCTGAAACTTCACTTGGTACTTCGCTATCCACTTTATCGGTAGCAATTTCAAGAACTGCTTCGTCCATTGCGATGGTATCTCCAACGTTTTTTAACCAATTGGTAATTGTTGCTTCTGCAACGCTTTCACCCATTTTAGGTAATTTCAATTCAAACTTTGCCATATCTTTAAACTAAAGTTGTGTTTTTTTATAATGATTGCAAAATTAGTAATTTTATCTTCATTTTGTAAAGAATACACTAATTTTTTAATGTTATGATTTCTCCTCTATCAATTGAATTATTGCTTCCGATAAGGTAATTAGAATTAGAAATATAATTCTTAAATGTTAAATTCTTACTTTTATTTGAATTCATAAAATCTATAATTTCCTTATAATTAAATGATTTTGTATCAAAAATGATTTCAATATTCAAATCTACATTGTTTTTGAATTCTGAAAAATCATTTAAAATTGTTTCTTTTTTGTTCAAATCCAATTGTAATGAATTTTTAGAAAAAATTATATATTCATCAATCGTTCTTTTTATTTCTTTAGATTGATTTTTCTTAATAAACGAAAAAACAAAAACACCTATTTTCATAAAAAAATCGAATACATCAGATTTCTTAAAATGTTTAGAATAAAAGAAATTCATAGCTTCTTGAAAGCGCTTCATATACTTTTCATCTCGAATAGTGCTTTCACCTTTATAATGAATTACAGTTGTTTCATGAAAATAATAATTTGATTTTCCTTTTTTCAAAGCCATATAACTCAAATCAATATCGTCAGAATACATGAAACAATTTTCATCAAAACCTCTTATTTCATTATACAATTCGCGTTTTATCACCATAAAAGCACCAACCAAAATATCAACTTTTCCAGATTGATTTTCGGTTAAATATTGTGCATAATATTTGCCAAAAACATTTGAGATTTTATATAATCCGAAGATTTTAGTGAAAGCAACCCAAGGTGTTGGAACTCCGCGTTTAGATTCTGGAAGAAAATTTCCAGTTCCGTCGATAAGTTTACATCCTACTATTCCAATTTCAGAATTTGGCACTTCGACTGCTCTCATTGTGACAAAATTTAGAATTTTTACAAATGTATCTTCTGCAACAACCGTGTCTGGATTTAAAATACAAATATAGTCGCCTTTGGCTTGTGCAACTCCAATGTTATTTCCTTTTGGAAAGCCTAGATTTTCTTTATTTTGAATAAGTTTCACGTTAGGAAACAGTTCTTTCATCATCGCGCAACTATCGTCAGAAGATTTGTTGTCAATTACAATGATTTCGCCATCAATGTTTTCAAGTGCTTTTTGAACACTTAAAACGCATTGCTCTAAAAAAAAGCGCACATTATAATTTAGGATGATAACCGATAGTTGCATTTGACAAATATAATCTACTTTTGCAAAAAAATTACAACTGTGAATTACCTTTCTGTAGAAAATATTTCGAAATCTTTTGGAGAACGCACTTTGTTCAAAGACATTTCGTTTGGAATTAATAAAGACCAAAAAATTGCTTTTATTGCCAAAAATGGTTCGGGCAAAACGTGCATTATGAAAATTATTAATGGTGAAGACGAGCCAGATTCTGGGCAAGTAGTGATTAGAAAAGAAATAAAAATGGCTTTTCTATCACAAGTTCCTCAATTGCAAGACGAGTTGACCGTTGAGGAAAGTATTTTTGCGTCAGACAATGAAATTCTACACGTTATTGAACGGTATGAAAAAGCATTAGAAAACCCAGATGATACTGAAGCTTACGAAAAAGCTTTTGACGATATGGATCGTTTTAATGCTTGGGATTTTGAAACGCAATTCAAACAAATTTTGTTCAAATTGAAGTTGGAAGATTTCAAATTGAAAGTAAAAAACATGTCTGGAGGACAGAAAAAACGTCTATCGTTGGCTATTATTCTTATCAACAAACCTGATTTATTAATATTAGACGAGCCAACCAATCACTTGGATTTAGAAATGATTGAATGGTTGGAAAGTTATTTTGCTAAAGAAAATATTACGTTATTTATGGTTACGCACGACCGTTTCTTTTTGGAACGTGTTTGCAATGAAATCATAGAATTGGATAACGGAAAATTATACAGTTACAAAGGAAATTACTCTTATTATTTAGAGAAAAAAGAAGAACGTTTAGCATCTGAAAACGCATCTATTGATAAGGCGCAAAACCTTTTTGTAAAAGAATTGGCTTGGATGCGAAGACAACCAAAAGCGCGAACTACCAAATCGAAATCGCGTCAAGATGACTTTTATGTGATTAAAGAAAAGGCAGAAAGTCGCCGAAAAGAAAATAAAATTGAACTAGAAATCAACATGGAACGCCTTGGCAGCAAGATTATTGAGTTGCATAAAATTTCAAAAAAGTTTGGCGATAAAAAGATTTTAGAGAATTTTAGTTTCGATTTTCAACGTGGTGCAAGAATCGGAATTATTGGTAAAAACGGAACTGGAAAATCGACTTTTTTGAACTTATTGACACAAACCATCCCGACCGATTCTGGGAAAGTGATTACTGGTGATACAATTAAAATTGGCTATTACACGCAAAGTGGAATCAATCCAAAACCAGGACAACGCGTAATTGATATTATTAAGGAATACGGAGAATATATTCCGTTGATGAAAGGAAAATTGATTTCGGCAAGTCAATTGTTGGAGCGATTTTTATTTGACAGCAAAAAACAATATGATTTTGTAGAAAAACTTTCTGGTGGCGAATTAAAAAGATTGTATTTATGTACAGTATTAATTCAGAATCCGAATTTCTTAATTTTGGATGAGCCAACGAATGACTTAGATATCGTAACATTAAATGTATTGGAAAGTTTCTTGTTTGATTTTCCAGGTTGCTTGCTTGTGGTTTCGCACGATAGGTATTTTATGGATAAGATTGTAGATGATTTATTCGTTTTTAGAGGTGACGGAATTGTAGAAAACTTTCCAGGAAATTATTCTGATTTCAGAGCTTATGAAGATTCGGCTGAACCATCAAATAAAGACGATAATAAGGAAAAGAATAATTGGAAAACTAAAACTATTTCTTCTGGATTAGATTTTAACGAACAAAAAGAGTTCAATAAAATTGAAAAAGAAATCAAAGATTTAGAATACCAGAAAAAACAAATCGAGCAACTATTCTCTGACGGAAAAGTAGTCGATAATGAAATAGAAGCGAAAGCAAATGAATTGCAGAAAATAATTCAAACTATGGAGCAGAAAGAAGAACGTTGGTTTGAGTTGAGTTCAAAAATGGAATAATAAATAGTAATTAGTGAATAGTAATTAGTGAATAGCGGACTAATTACTAGTCACTATTTACTAATCACTAATAATGTTACAAATTATAAAATCATATCTGAATTTTCTTTGGAACTCCAAAAATGAACATGGAGTGCATTCTCCATTTGTATTTGATTTGGTTACCAAATGTTTTTATGATAAGAAGAGTTATCCTGAATATCAATCTTTAAATGAGTACCGTAAATTTCTTTTAAACAACAAAACAAGTATCGAAATCACTGATTTTGGTGCTGGTTCAAGAGTTTTTAAAAGCAATACTCGAGCCATAAACCAAATTGCAAAAAACGCTGGAATTTCTCCAAAAAGAGCGGAACTTTTATTTAGAATTGTAAATTATTTTCAACCAGAAAGTATTCTTGAAATTGGAACTTCTTTAGGATTAGCGACTTCGGCTCTATCTTTAGGAAGTAAAAATGCCAAAGTCATTACTTTAGAAGGTTGTCCCAATACAATTAATCAATGTCAATTGCAATTACATAAATTCAATATCAATAATGTTGAATGTATAAATACAAAATTTGAAGACTATCTAAAAACCTACAACCTAAAACCTACAACCCATAACCTCATTTACTTCGATGGCAATCACTCAAAAAAAGCAACTTTAGAATATTTTGAACTTTTGCTTCCTTCAATAACAAATGATTCTGTTTGGATTTTTGACGATATTCATTGGAGTAAAGACATGGAAGAAGCTTGGGAAATTATAAAAAATCATCCAAAAGTTAAAGTAACTATCGACACCTTTCAATGGGGAATTGTCTTTTTTAGAACCGAACAAGAAAAAGAGCATTTTGTCATTAGAACATAAAAAAATGACAACCATCACTGATTGTCATTTCCCTGAATTAATATTTATGCTTTAACCAATTATTCTTTAGCCTCTGCAGTTTCTCTGCTTTTTGCACCCATTCTGTTTAATTTAAACATTGGTCCAAATTTCAATTTTATTGAAGCTATTGAGTTATTATCATCAGATGTTAATCCTTCTTTTTCAACGGTATTTTTTCTGCTGTCTAATGCTTCATACATTAGTTTAATTTCGTCATAATCTTCTCTTGAAAAATCTTCTTTGTTGTCTTTATAAGATTGGAAAAAAGTTTCATATGTTTTCAAAATATTATCTTTATTTACCCATGCAAAACTCATATCGTTACCAATTTTTCTAGCACCAAAAAGTCTATCTCTTAAAAGCTGACTTAGATTTGGAATATCCGAAATTATTGCTGCTTTTTTAGTTTCCATACTTAACTTCAACTCATCATATTTTGCAACAGTTATATTAATTTTTTCTTGAGATGCAGTTTTTGTAGCTTCATCAAGTGCAACTAAAGATTCATTTGCATAAGCACTTTTTCTATCAAAATCAGTAGCAATTTGATCCCAATTTGCCATCATTTCATCTGTGTCAGCCATTTTCAATGAATCTACATAGCTTTCAAGTTCACTAATTCTTTTATCAGCAGCCTCTTTTTCTTTATTTTGACAAGAAACCATTCCCATTAGAACCATCGAAAGAATTCCAAATTTTAACATACTTTTTTTCATAATTTATAAGTTTAAATATTTATGTAAAACTACATCCAACATCCATTAGTAATGTTATATAATTAAATGTTAAACTTATATAAATATCATTTTTTAGTTTTGAATTTGTAACTTTATAGAGTTTTAAACTACTAATCATTTATTAGTCCAAATTATCATGTCAAACACTCTAATAAAAATCTCAGACATCAAAAGAGATTTCATCCTCGGAAACGAAACTATTTATGTATTAAAAGGAATTGATTTGCAAATCAATAAAGGTGAATATGTTGCTTTAATGGGACCTTCTGGCTCTGGAAAATCAACCTTAATGAATATTTTAGGATGTTTAGACACACCAACCTCTGGAACCTACATTCTTAACGGAAAAGATGTTTCTCAAATGCACGATGATGATTTGGCAGAAGTTCGTAACAAAGAAATTGGTTTTGTTTTTCAAACTTTTAATCTTTTGCCAAGAACAACCGCTTTAGATAACGTTGCTTTACCAATGATTTATGCAGGTTATCCAAAATCTGAAAGAAATAAAAGAGCTACCGAAGTACTTACTCAAGTTGGATTAGACGATAGAATGGACCACCAACCTAATCAACTTTCTGGTGGTCAACGCCAGCGTGTTGCTGTCGCAAGAGCATTGGTTAACAAACCTTCAATCATTCTTGCCGATGAGCCAACAGGAAACCTTGATAGTAAAACATCGGTAGAAATCATGAAACTTTTTGGAGACATTCACGCATCAGGAAACACTGTAATTCTTGTAACTCATGAAGAAGACATTGCCAAATATGCTCACAGAATCATCCGATTGCGTGACGGAATTATTGAAAGTGATAAATTAAACGAAGGTCATTTATAAATCTTTCTTTTAGTTTTAATTGATTAGGAGCGACACGAGCTATAGCGATTGGCGAAGCAATCGTTAGGGATTTATCTGTAATCCTTATTCCTGCTGTCCATTCTGTCACGTCCCAAAAGATGAAACGCCATTCCCATCGGAGCTAATTGGCAATCCATATTAATTTTTGTTATCTTTGAAAAACTAATTACTAATTACTTTTCACTAATCACTTAACAATGAAAGTATATACAAAAACTGGCGACACCGGTACAACTGCTCTTTTTGGCGGAACTAGAGTTCCAAAACACCACATTAGAATTGAAAGTTATGGAACTGTTGACGAATTAAACTCGCATATTGGATTAATTCGCGACCAAGAAATAAATTCACACTACAAAGACGTTTTAATTGAAGTTCAAGACCGCCTTTTTACTGTTGGAGCAATATTAGCAACACCACCGGAAAAAGAAACACTAAAAAATGGTGAAAAACGTTTACAAAATTTAGGGATTTTAGAATCTGATATTGAGTATCTAGAAAAAGAAATTGATGCAATGGAAGATAGTTTACCACAAATGACACATTTTGTGCTTCCAGGTGGTCATACAACGGTGTCATATTGTCATATAGCACGCTGTGTATGCCGTCGTGCCGAACGTTTATCAGTACATTTAAATGACATCGAGCCAACAGATGAACTAGTAATTAAATACCTAAACCGACTTTCTGACTATCTTTTTGTCTTGGCACGAAAGTTGTCCTTTGACCTAAAAGCTGACGAAGTTCAGTGGATACCAAGAAAATAGTATTTCCTAAAAATCCAAAAATAAAAAATAAAAATTCAAAAATTTATTAATAAAATCAAGGGTTTTGGGATTTGGAATTTAAAAATTGGAATTTAAAAAAGCACGTTCTTAACTTTAATTATAAAATAAATCAATTTTTACTTGACTATTTCAGTTAAAAATTTATTTTTGCATAAATTATAAAATCGAAAGCAGATGTATTGGACATTAGAATTAGCATCTTATTTAAGTGATGCACCGTGGCCTGCAACCAAAGATGAACTTATAGACTACGCAATTAGAGCTGGAGCTCCACTTGAGGTAGTTGAAAACCTTCAGTCTATTGAAGATGAAGGCGAAATATATGAATCAATGGAAGAAATTTGGCCAGATTATCCAACTGACGAAGATTATCTTTGGAACGAGGATGAATATTAAAAAAAATAAACTAACACAACAGAAAAAAGTCTCCTTTGGGGCTTTTTTTTTGTTTAAATTTGCACACCCAAATTAGGGATAATAAAAAAATAAATACAAACCCATTATGAGTTTCATTAATAATATACTTAAAATTTTCGTAGGTGATAAATCTGAAAAAGATGTAAAAGCTACACAACCTTATATTGCTAAAATTAAAGCACTTGAACCAGCATTAATGGCTTTATCTCACGATGAATTAAGAGCAAAAACTGGCGAATTCAAAGAAAAAATTAAGTTAGCTCGTGCAAAACAAGATGCTGAAATTGCTGCAAAAAAAGCAGATGCTGAAAATACATCAGACATCGATCTAAGAGAAGATATCTATAATGCTATTGATGCTCTAGAAAAAGAAGCTTACGAAATTTCAGAAAAAGTATTAATGGAAATTCTTCCAGAAGCTTTTGCAGTTGTAAAAGAAACTGCAAGACGTTTCAAAGAAAATAATACAATTACAGTTACTTCAACAGAAAAAGACAGAGAACTTTCTGCTACGAAACCATACATTACTCTTGTTGGAAACCAAACAAATTGGGCAAACCAATGGAATGCTGCAGGAAAAGAAATCACTTGGGACATGATTCACTATGATGTTCAGTTAATTGGTGGTATCGTTTTACATCAAGGGAAAATTGCGGAAATGCAAACAGGAGAAGGAAAAACTTTAGTAGCTACTCTTCCACTTTACTTAAATGCATTAACTGGAAATGGAGTTCATTTAGTAACTGTAAATGACTACTTAGCAAAACGTGATAGTACCTGGAAAGCACCTCTTTTTGAATTCCACGGAATAACAGTTGATTGTATTGACAACCATTCGCCAAATTCTGATGCAAGAAGAAAAGCTTATGAAGCTGATATTACTTATGGTACAAACAATGAATTTGGTTTTGATTACCTAAGAGATAACATGGCACATTCGCCAGAAGATTTGGTTCAAAGAAAACACAATTATGCTATTGTCGACGAGGTTGACTCTGTATTGATTGATGATGCTAGAACTCCATTAATTATTTCAGGTCCAGTTCCTGATGGTGATCGTCATGAATTTAACGAATTGAAACCAAAAATTGAAAATTTATTCAATCTTCAACGTCAACTTGCTAATGGATTTTTATCAGAAGCCAGAAAATTGATAAAAGAAGGAAATACTAAAGATGGTGGTTTTCAGTTGTTGAGAGCTTATCGTTCTCTTCCTAAAAACAAAGCACTTATTAAATTTTTAAGTGAAGAAGGTGTAAAAGCACTTTTACAAAAAACTGAAAATGAATACATGCAAGACAACAACCGCAAAATGCCAATTGTTGACGAAGCATTATATTTTGTGATTGAAGAAAAAAATAATCAGGTAGAATTAACTGATAATGGAATCAAATTCCTATCACAAGATACTGATGAAAGCTTTTTCGTACTTCCAGATATTGGAACTGAAATTGCTGCTATAGAAAAACAAAATCTAGAGAAAGATAAAGAAGCTGAAGCAAAAGAAAAATTATTTCAAGACTTCGGAATCAAATCGGAACGTATTCATACGCTTACCCAATTATTAAAAGCCTATACTCTTTTTGAAAAAGATGTAGAATATGTTATCATGGATAACAAAATTCTTATTGTTGATGAGCAAACTGGTCGTATTATGGATGGTCGTCGTTATTCAGACGGATTACACCAAGCCATTGAAGCCAAAGAACAAGTAACCATTGAAGCTGCAACGCAAACTTTTGCTACAATTACACTTCAAAACTACTTCCGTATGTACAGTAAATTAGCTGGTATGACAGGAACTGCAGTTACAGAAGCTGGTGAGCTTTGGGAAATTTATAAATTAGACGTAGTTGAAATTCCAACAAACAGAGGAATTTCTAGAAATGATAAAGAAGATTTAATCTATCGTTCTGTTCGTGAAAAATTTAATGCTGTTATTGAAGATGTAACTCAATTATCTGCATCAGGAAGACCTGTATTAATTGGAACAACATCGGTTGAAATTTCAGAATTATTGAGTAGAATGTTGAAAATGCGTGGTGTTGCTCACAACGTATTGAATGCCAAAATGCATAAAAGTGAAGCAGAAATCGTTGCTGAAGCAGGAAAACCTGGAGTAGTAACCATTGCAACCAATATGGCTGGTCGTGGAACCGATATTAAATTAACTCCAGAAGTAAAAGCTGCTGGTGGTTTAGCGATTATTGGTACTGAACGTCACGATTCACGTCGTGTTGACCGTCAGTTACGTGGTCGTGCTGGTCGTCAAGGAGATCCAGGAAGTTCTCAATTTTATGTTTCTCTTGAAGATAACTTAATGCGTTTATTTGGTTCTGATAGAGTTGCAAAAGTGATGGACAGAATGGGATTGAAAGAAGGTGAAGTGATTCAACATTCTATGATGACTAAATCTATCGAAAGAGCTCAGAAAAAAGTAGAAGAAAATAACTTTGGTACTCGTAAACGTTTGTTAGAATATGATGACGTTATGAATGCACAAAGAGAAGTAGTTTACAAACGTCGTCGTCATGCTTTACATGGAGAACGTTTGAAACTAGATATTGCAAATATGATGTATGATACTTGCGAAGTAATCGTTGGTGAGAATAAAGCAAGTAATGATTTTAAAAACTTTGAATTTGAATTAATTCGTTATTTCTCTATAACTTCACCAGTATCAGAAGGTGATTTTGCGAAATTATCAGAAATGGAATTGACTGGTAAAGTTTATAAAGCTGCAATGCAATATTACACTGAAAAAACAGAAAGAAGTGCTAGAGAAGCATTCCCAATCATTGCCAATGTTTATGAGCAAGAAGGAAACACATTTGAGAGAATAATAGTTCCTTTTACAGATGGTATCAAATCATTAAATGTTGTTACCGATTTGAAAAAAGCATACGAATCTCATGGAACACAATTAATTGCTGATTTTGAGAAAAACATCACACTCGCAATTGTTGATGAAGCTTGGAAAAAACACTTACGTAAAATGGATGAGTTGAAACAATCAGTTCAACTCGCTGTTCACGAACAAAAAGATCCGTTGCTAATTTATAAATTAGAAGCTTTTAATTTATTTAGAACCATGTTAGATGGCGTAAATAAAGAAGTTATTTCGTTCTTGTTTAAAGGTGATTTACCACAGCAAAACAATAACATACAAGAAGCAAGAGAAGTAAGACGTAAGCAAGATTACATTGAATCAAAAGATGAAATCCCAAATAGCGACACCCTAGCGGAACAAAACCGCGAAGCTGGACAAACACAACAACGTCAAGTTACAGAGACTATCGTTCGTGATCAACCTAAGATTAACAGAAACGATACTATTACTATCAAACACGTTATGAGTGGAAAAACAGAAAGCTTGAAATACAAAAAAGCTGAAAGTATGATTGCAAGTGGTGAATGGGTTATCGTTAACGAATAAGTAAATTTGCTCAAAATACAATCCTCAATTGTGAAAGCAGTTGAGGATTTTTTTATATTTGAAAAAAAATAAAAATATGTTTGAAAACAAAACATTATCCGATCAAGAAAACCCAAAAAGCGTTCAAGAGTATGTTATTTCTAGCCTAATTGCTGAACAACCTAAACGACTAATTATTGCAGCTTTATTAGAAAAAGGAATCGACGAAGAAGCAGCAAAAAAACTAATTGCTGATGGCGAAGATAAATTAATGGATACGGAAAGAGCAGCAGCCAACAAAGATATACTATATGGAGCCATTTGGCTTGTAGTAGGAATTGCAATAACCTTTTCAGGAGTTGGATTTATTACCTACGGAGCTATTATTTATGGTTTATTTAGATTATTCAAAGGATTAAGTAATACAAATATTTTATAAAAAAAACATGCAAAACATCATCGACCGCTTTATAAGCTATGTCATTATCGATACTGAATCGGATGCAAATTCTCCAACAACACCAAGTACTAAAAAACAATTAGATCTTGCCAATTTATTAGTTAAAGAATTAAATACTATTGGATTAACCGAAGTTACCATTGATAAAAATGGCTACGTTATGGGAACATTACCTAGCAATGTTGACTATGAAGTTCCAACAATTGGATTTGTTTCCCATTATGATACATCTCCAGATTTTACTGGTAAAGATGTAAAACCACAAATTGTAGAAAACTATGATGGTGGCGATATTGTTTTGAATAAAGAGCAAAACATCATTCTTTCTCCAAGTTATTTTAAAGATTTATTACTTTATAAAGGACAAACTTTAATTACTACAAACGGATTAACACTTTTGGGAGCTGACGACAAAGCTGGATTAACAGAAATTGTTACCGCTATGGAATATTTAGTGCAACATCCTGAAATTAAGCATGGAAAAATAAGAGTTGGATTTACACCTGATGAGGAAATTGGTCGTGGTGCTGATATTTTTGATGTAGAGAAATTTGGTGCAAAATGGGCTTACACTATGGACGGAAGTCAGATTGGTGAATTAGAGTATGAAAACTTTAATGCTGCTGGAGCAAAAATCAAATTCAAAGGAAAAAGTGTACATCCTGGTTATGCAAAAGGTAAAATGATAAATTCAATGCTTATTGCAAATGATTTTATAAACCAATTACCAAAGAATGAAATTCCTCAAGAAACAGAAGATTATGAAGGATTTTACCATGTTGTAGGTCTTTCAGGAAGTATTGAAGAAAGCGTAGTTGAATTGATTATTCGTGATCATGACACCAATTTATTTCAAGAAAGAAAAAATAAAGTTTTAGAAATTGCTGAAGGAATTAATAAAAAATTCGCTCAACAATTTGGCGAAGATATTTGCATTGCAGAAGTTAAAGACCAATATTACAACATGCGCGAAAAGGTTGAACCAATGATGTTTATTGTAGATTTAGCCGAAGAAGCTATGAAGCAATTAGGAATCATACCATTAATAAAACCAATTCGTGGAGGAACAGACGGCTCAAGATTATCTTACATGGGATTACCTTGTCCGAATATATTTGCTGGTGGTCATAATTTTCATGGGAAGTATGAATATGTTCCTGTAGAAAGTATGCAAAAAGCCGTTGATGTAATTGTAAAAATTGCTGAGTTAACAGCCACAACAGATTTTTCAGAGAAATAAAACAAAAAAAAATCCCAAACTTCATCATTTGAAATTTGGGATTTTTTTTAATATTGGAATCTAAGCTTATGCTTTCTTGTTTAAAGCAGCACTCATATCAAGTGAAATAGCCGATTTTTCCATTTTTAATTTTCCTGACATTGTTTCGATAACAACAGTAGTTTCAGCTAATTCAGCAATTTTACCATGAAAACCACTTTTAGTGACTATTTTATCACCAACTTTTAAACTACTTTCAAACTCTTTCTCTTTTTTAGCTTTCTTTTGTTGTGGCACTATCATAAATAAATAGATTACAACAAACATTAGAATAAACGGTAAAAATTGACTTATCTGTTCCATATTTTTTTATTATTTAAATTTATATTAAACCTCTTCCGGCTTTATTAACTCTATTATTTTTTTGGAAATCTTTTACAAGATTATCTAAAATTCCATTAATAAAAAGACTACTTTTTGGTGTTGAGTATTCTTTTGCAAGTTCTAAATATTCATTAATAGTAACTTTCAAAGGAATTGATGGAAATTTTAAAAATTCGCAAATAGCCATTTTCAAAATTATCGTATCCAATTCGGCTATTCTTTCTACATCCCAATTTGGCGTTTTATCAATAAATTCTTTTGCTAATTCACTTTCGTTTAACACTGTTTTTCTAAACAATGCTGATGCAAAATCTTTATCTTCTTCGTCTTTATAAATTGTAGGAACTTTTATCAAATCAGCATCAGCTGACATATGACGCAATTGCTTTTGAATTTGAGTGTTTACTACAGGAATATCATCTACCCAAGTCAATTTAAAATCCTCTAAGTAAGAATATAATTTTTCATTTGGAGCAATCAATTCAGAGAACATATCCACCACAAAAAAACGCTCTTCTTCAAAAGTAACTACTTTTTTAGCCATATAATTCTGATACAAAACACTTTGCTTTATATCTTGCAAAAGCAATAAAATGGTATCATCATTTGCTTGCCAGTTGTTGATTTTTCTTTTTTCTACAGCAATACTCAAGGAATTACTTTCTTCTAAAGCAACAAGAATAGGATTATTAACAAAACGTTGATTTGGATTTCGCTCTTCTGGTGTAGCAAGATGCTTTTTCTGAGCAATTTCGATGTGTTTTATTTCCTTTTTTCGAATTTCGACTAAAGAAGACAACATTATTAGATATAAATCTAAAATATTTTCTAGACTAGCTTGCAAAAATTTTTCTTGTTTTTCAAGATCGTCAGAACCACTTTGGTGCATAGCATAAATAGCTTGCATCACTTTTATACGGATATGCCTTCTGTTTAACACGGATAAGAACTTTTAAAAATTAACAAAGCGAAAGAATTTGCTCTTTCGCTTTGCAAAAATAAAACTATTTTTTTTAAACACTTAACTATTTAGCGTTTTCTTTTTTTCTTTGTTCGATTCTAACTTCTGCAATTGCCATTGCCGCTTTTTGAGGCGTCAAATTGTTTGCTTTAGCATAATCAAAAATCTCTAAAGTTGTATTGTAGATATTTTCTGTTCTACGCATTGATTCTGCTTTGTCGTAATGAGCAATTTCTGCATAAACATTGATAATTCCACCAGCGTTGATTAAGAAATCTGGCGCATAAACTATACCTCTTTCTTGCAAAATTGGTCCGTGAACGTTTTCATTTGCCAACTGATTGTTTGCTGCTCCTGCAATAACTTTAGCATTTATCTTGTAAACTGTATCGTCGTTAATAGTTGCTCCAAGTGCGCAAGGTGCATAAATATCAACATCTGCAGTATATAAATCGCTTCCTGTATAAATTGAAGCGCCATACTTTTTGCTAACTTCTTCAAGTCTTCCTTCGTTGATATCGGCAATTTGCACCAAAGCACCTTCTTTAGTTAAATACTCAACTAAAGTTTCACCAACGTGACCAATTCCTTGAACTAATATTTTTTTACCGTCTAAATTATCTGAACCAAATTGGTACTTGGCAGCAGCTTTCATTCCCATATAAACACCATAAGCGGTTACCGGAGAAGGATTACCTGATCCACCACGAGATTCTGAAATTCCTGTTACGTATGGAGTTACATCACGAACTGTATCCATATCGGCAGTTACCATACCAACATCTTCAGCAGTGATATATCTTCCTGATAATGAATGAACAAACTCACCAAATTTACGCATCATTTCTGGCGTTTTTTGAGTTTTAGCGTCACCTATAATAACTGCTTTTCCTCCACCAAGATCTAAACCTGTAATTGCAGATTTATAAGTCATGCCACGAGAAAGACGTAAAACATCGTTTAATGCCTCCCATTCATTTACATAATTCCACATTCTAGTTCCACCCAAAGCTGGCCCTAAAACTGAATTGTGAATACCAATTATTGCTTTTAATCCTGTATCTTTGTCGTTGCAAAAAACAATTTGCTCGTGATTATCAAATGATAGCTGTCCGAAGACTGGATCCATTTTTTGAAGCTCTTTTGGAGTTGTGATTTCTGTAGTCATAAAAATATATTTGTGTTGCGACTTTATCAATAAGTCATCGCAAATTTAACTTTTTATTCAAAATAATTCATGAAATTTAGTTTTAATTAGCATATTATTAATAAAATTAATTTTTACTGAATATTTTAATAATGAATTATTTCTATCATTTTAACAATTATAGAGGTATTTCCGCAAATAATTAAAGAATTAAAATGAAAGAATTACAATATTTAAATAAATATTTTGTAAAATATCAATACCGATTTTTATTAGGTATCGTCATAACTATTGTAGCACAAATCTTTAGATTGTTTACTCCTGATTTGATAAGTAAAACTTTCAAAGCTATTGAAGAGCATGATAGATTACCAAATTTTAAGAAAATTGATCCAATAATTATTGAAACTTACAAGTACCAACTTATTGAATATGTATTGTTTATAATTGGCACAACACTAATTGCTGGTATTTTAACTTTCTTGATGCGTCAAACCTTAATTGTAATGTCGCGTCATATTGAGTTTGATTTGAAAAATGAAGTCTTCAAGCATTATGAAGTTTTAGATCAGAATTTTTACAAACAAAATCGCACAGGAGATTTGATGAGTAGAATTAGTGAAGATGTTGGAAAAGTAAGAATGTATGTTGGTCCAGCGGTGATGTACACTATAAATACTTTAATTACTTTTACAATTGTAATTATCTATATGTATAATGTTTCGCCAAGATTAACATTATACACAATTCTACCCTTGCCTATTTTATCGTTTATCATTTTCAAATTGAGTGTTGAAATCAACAAACGAAGTACTATTTTTCAGCAATATTTATCAAAAATCTCAAGTTATACACAAGAAGTTTTTTCTGGAATTAGAGTTATAAAAGCTTACGGATTAGAAAAACAACACCAAAATAATATTATTGATTTAGCTAAAGAAAGCAAATCAAAGAGTATGAGTTTGGCAAACGTTCAATCATTTTTTGGACCATTGATGGTGACTTTGATTGGTGTAAGTAACTTGGTTGTGATTTATTTTGGTGGAATGATGTACATCAATGGTGAAATTGATAGCATCGGAAAAATTGCAGAATTTATTTTATATGTAAACATGCTTACTTGGCCTGTAGCTACAATTGGTTGGGTTTCATCGTTAGTACAAGAAGCAGAAGCATCTCAAAAAAGATTGAACGAATTCTTAAAAGTGGAACCTGAAATTAAAAATACCAATCCAAATCATTCTGTAATTAAAGGTGAAATTGAATTTAAAAATGTGAGTTTTACTTATGATGACACCAATATTGAAGCTTTGAAAGATATTTCCTTTAAAGTTGCAAAAGGGCAAACTCTTGCAATTTTAGGTAAAACAGGTTCAGGAAAATCGAGTATTCTTACATTAATTACAAGAATGCACGATATTAAAGTTGGTACTATTTTAATGGACGGAACTCCTTTGGCGGAACTAAATTTATATGATTTAAGAAACAGCATCGGAATTGTTCCGCAGGATGCTTTTTTGTTTTCAGATACTATAAAGAATAATATCAAATTTGGAAAAGAAAATGCTACTGATGAAGAAGTATTTGAAGCTGCAAGAAAATCGGTAGTTCACGATAATATAATTCAATTCAATCAACAATATGAAACCATTCTTGGTGAAAGAGGAATTACACTTTCTGGCGGACAAAAACAACGTGTTTCTATTGCCAGAGCGATTATAAAAAACCCTGAAATTCTACTTTTTGATGATTGCCTTTCAGCTGTTGACACAGAAACAGAAGAGAAAATTTTGAATAATTTATTGGAAATTTCTAAAGATAAAACTACCATAATTGTTAGTCATAGAGTTTCCTCAGCAAAAAATGCTGATATAATTATAATTTTAGAGGAAGGAAAAATTATCCAACAAGGTTCTCATAATCAATTAGTAAACCAAGAAGGCTATTACAAAGAACTTTATTACAAACAACTTTCTGAAAAAGAAGTAGAATAATTCTTGCATCGTAACATTTTTTTTATCATTTTCGTAAAAGAAAAACTACACTAATTGACAGAACGAATATGAGAGAACACGACATGTTAGAAAAAGATGAAATTTTTTCTAAAGTACTAAGAGCAGGAAGAAGGACTTATTTCTTTGATGTAAGAGCTACAAAAGCTGAAGATTACTACATTACCATTACTGAAAGTAAAAAATTTACCGAAGAGGATGGATCATTTCACTTTAAAAAGCATAAAATTTATTTGTACAAGGAAGATTTTACAGCTTTCAAAGAAATTTTAGACGAAATGACATCGTTTGTATTAAACAATAAAGGTGAAGAAGTAATTTCTGAAAGACACCAAAAAGATTTCAAAAAAGAATATTTCACCGAAAAAACAGAAGGCGAAGAAGAACCAAAGACAACTAGCTTTACCGATATTGATTTTGATGATATTTAAAACAAAAACAGACTCCAAAAGTTGAAAGATTTTTGGAGTTTTTAATTTTTAAACTATGCAAAAAATTCTAGCTTTTTTAAACAAGTATGCTTTTCATTTGAATCTAATAATCATTTTATTTTGGTTGTATATTATTTATGATAATTACCAACAAATCCAACAAAACGATTCCTTTGAAGAACGAAAATTCTACTTCGTTGTTCCGGTGTTATTTATTCTACTTTCAGTTTTTAATATGTATATGGCTAATAAACGTAGAAAACAAAACTAAGCAATTCGCATCCTATGAAAAGCTCTGTATTACAAGAAAGAATATTTTGAGTAGCTTGTTATCAAAAAGTAATAATATGGATTTATATATATTTTTTTTAGGGATTTTATTTTTTTTTGGAGGCGTGTTATTTTTGATTATGGAAATTGCACATACAAAAAAATCACTTGACATGTACAGAATTCGAATATATGGTGGCCTTTTTGGCTTTATTATTTTAGGTCTTTGGCTAATTTATTCTGAATTATCAAAGTTATGATGTTGAACTGATTAATTTTTTAAATGAATCTGATTTAATTATGAAAATTTCACTTAACACATTTAAATTATTCTATTAAAACTCCGCATTCTATGATAAAAAAAACATCAAAAATTAATTGGAGTTTTTTATGCAATTCGCAAGCCGTTTTCTACTTTTAAATCGGATGATAAAAGAACTACTTCATCTTCATTTACGGAACCTAAAACTAAACATTCACTCATGAATTTTCCAATTTGTTTCTTTGGGAAGTTCACAACTGCTATGATTTGTTTTCCAATTAATTCTTCTTTAGAACAACGTTTAGTATTTTGTGCCGACGATTTTTTTATTCCGATTTCAGCACCAAAATCTATCATCAATTGATAAGCAGGTTTTCTTGCTTCAGGAAAATCATTGGCTTCAATTATTGTTTCTACTCGCATTTCTACTTTTCGAAATCATTCTAGGTAATTAATTACATATTATTTAGTTACTTTCTTAAGGACAACTTCAAGAGGTTTATTGGCTTTTCTTCCAAATTGAGTTACATATTCTTGTGCTTGATTAGTACATAAAACAAACATATCAAAAAATCCTAAATCAACGATTTGAGTTTCATATAAACCACCGTTTTCATTACCGTCTATATCTTCAATTTTCACTTTTACTTCATCAGCTGGGAAAGAATTGATTATTGACAGAAAATAATTGTCTTTTGCATAAGGAAAAAACCAACGTTCTTTTTTATTTTCGGGAGGAATTTCAGATTTTACTTCTTCTTCAATTTTATAATTGAAAGAAAAAATTAAGGGTTTATTTTCTTCTTTCCAACTGTATTTATTGTTGATATTTATCAGCTCATTTCCCTCTAAATCAACCAATATCAATTTTAAACCTTTAATATTTTGCTTCACTCCTTCTTCATGAACATCTAAAACTAAATAAGACGTAAAATCATAGCCGCAATGTTGCGCTTGACCTAAATCTTGTGCATGAATTGAAAAAGTTGCCAATAAAAAAACAATTAAATAACGCATTGAAATTAAATAAAGTTCAAAGATAGTAACTCAAAAACTATTCCAATAAAAAATCCGCCAAAAGACGGATTGATTTTTAGTTTGCAGTTAAATAACTATATATTTTTTCTCTTTGCTCATCTGAAATTTCAGCTTTCTTCTGCATGTCTAAAAGAATTGGCTTCCATTGTTCTGCATTAAAATCTTTTGGTTTAAAAAGATCATGACATTTTGCACAATTATTTTCGTATAAACTTTTTCCTTCAGCTAAGTCAGATGCGCTATCTGCTTGCTTCGCTTCAACTGTTGGGGTTTTATTAGTTGTTGTTGGTGGTGGTGGAACAGATTTTGAACCTCCGCAAGAATAAAGTACAATTGTAAAAAGAGCAATTGTTAAAATTTTTGTTTTCATAGAATTGAATTATTGGTTTTGGCTAAGTAAATATATAAAAAATACCAACAGAATAACTGAGGGCACTAAAAAACACCACTTTTTCTGATTAGCACTGTTTTTTTTTGACAATAAAAAAACGCTTGTAACAGGATTTTAAACATCTTTTATAAGAGTTTTGCTTTTTGCAACTGTTTTTTATTGTTGGTTGTATAAGTTTTTTTTTGCTTTTACAAGTTGATTTTGTAAAATACCAGAGCAGATTGCGTTTCCTACATTAATTTCAGTATTCTTTTTCAGTGCCCTCCAATATTGAAGTACTTTTTTTGTTGAAACAGTTATAATTCAAATAACAATAGATTGAATTTTAGTAACTTAATAAAAAATATTTTATGAAAAACCTAATTTACGTTTTTATTATACTTTTTTTATAATTGGATGCTCTTAACAAATAATCTATTTCAAAAAATAATGAAAATTCTACAAAAACATCAGACACTATTAGAATTGCTAATGATTCCTTAGAATATGAAGTAATAATTATTGATGTGGATTTACTTCGTGGTTGAATAGTATTGCAAAACCAAGAGGTTTTTAGACAGAAAATTATCTAGAAACTAGAAATAAGGTTTATGTTTCTGAATGGAATCGAAGAGTAATTTTACCTCAGCAATACAATCCAAATTTATACGAAATTCAAATCAATTATGATCATTATACCAAATATGGTTATGAAGTAAACTACTTGATTTATAATTATTTCATTTATTTTCAAATAACATACAAACAACTACTCGCCGGATTTGTACCACGTCCATAAATTGAGTAAATTTGCACTTTATTTTAGAAAATGGGAAGCTTTAAAGAACGTTGGAACATTACATCAGATTGGCAAGTAGTTATTATACTTGTTGTATTTGCAGTTACAGGTTCTACTTCGGCACTTATCGCAAAACCTATATTAGCTCTTTTCGGAATTACAAAAGACATCATATCTTTGTGGCTTTATTATCCATTATACATTGTAATGATTTTTCCGGTTTACCAAGTTCTTCTAGTAAGTTTCGGATTCTTGTTCGGTCAATTCAAATTCTTTTGGGCTTTTGAAAAGAAAATGCTTCGAAGCATGAAACTTGGATTTATCGCCGATTTTTTTGAGAAATAAAAAAAGGAACTATTGAAGTTCCTTTAAATTATTATCCTCTCGATTTTTTAATTACAAAAGTGTAAATCCATGTCAGCGTAAATGTTGGAATAAAATCACTAAAAGGTAATATCTCTTCTAAAAACTCGATTATCCCACCTACTTTACCAATGGAACCTTTATACATATAAGATAACATAAAAGCAGCTAATGGTGCCCAAATGGTATCTGCAAGTTCTCCAAAAACTGGAACTAAATAGGTTAACATACCAACCAAATCTAGAAAAATACCTAAAAATAAATTTCTTTGTTTATTACTTAAGTTGGTCAATGCATCCGATTGTAATATCATTTCTAATTTAAATTATAATTTGGAAATGATATTACAAATCTAATGCCAAACTATTTAGGCTGATTAATCATATTGAAAAAGTCGTTTCTGTTTTCTTTTTCATTGAAAATTCCACCATATTGAATGGTTGAAGTATAACTCGATTCGTCTTTAATTCCGCGACTTGAAACACATAAATGTGTAGCTTCCATCACAACAATTACATTATCCGTTTCTAAAACTGTTTTCAATTCGTTAAAAATCTGCATAATCAAACGCTCTTGCACTTGCGGACGACGAGAATAATAATCTACTATCCTATTCAATTTTGACAATCCAATAACTTTTCCGCTAGAAACATATCCAATGTGTGCTTTTCCAACTATTGGTAAAAAATGGTGCTCGCAAGTTGAGTTGAAACTGATATTAGCTTCCACCAACATCTTGTCATAATTATAACTGTTGTCAAAAACAGATATTTTTGGTTTATTCGCTGGATTTAATCCAGAAAATATTTCTTGAATAAACATTTTAGCAACTCTATGAGGTGTTCCTTGAAGACTATCATCAGTCATGTCTAATCCCATTTCTTCCATGATTATATGGAAATGCTTTTCTATGGTTTGCATTTTGTCAGCATCCGATTTGTCAAATGCATCAGGACGCAAAGGTGTTTCTGCGGATGTCATCTGATGATTATCGCCAATCAATTCGTAAATTTCTTTTTCAATTAATGTGTTCATGGCTATTTTATTTTGGGTTTATTTTGTTTAACAAATTTACAATAATTTTAAACAAAAAGTTTTCTTTAACTTTTATTTATTATTTATTCAACGATAAAAAAAATCTATATCACTCATTTTTTATAAAATACTTTGTTACTTTGTGAAAAATTGAAGCATGATTACAGCCAAAAATATTCACAAGTTTTATGATAGTTTACAAGTCTTAAAAGGTGTTGATTTACATATAAAAAAAGGTGAAATTGTATCCATTGTAGGTGCATCAGGTGCAGGAAAAACAACGCTATTGCAAATCCTAGGAACGTTAGACAAACCTTCTGTTGAAAATGGAACTTCATTAACTATAAATGAGGAAGACATTTTAAAGATGAATGATAAATTGTTATCTAAATTCAGGAACCAACATTTGGGATTTATTTTTCAATTTCATCAGTTATTACCTGAATTTACAGCTTTAGAAAATGTATGTATTCCTGCATTCATTGGTGGCAAAGAAAAAAAAGAAACCGAAACAGAAGCCAAAAGATTATTAGAATATTTAGGATTATCACACAGAATTGATCACAAACCCAACGAACTTTCTGGTGGTGAACAACAAAGAGTAGCTGTTGCAAGAGCTTTAATCAACAAACCAGCGGTTATTTTTGCCGATGAACCTTCAGGAAATTTAGATACGGCTTCGGCAGAAAATTTACATCAATTGTTTTTCAAACTTCGTGACGAATTTGGACAAACCTTCGTAATTGTAACCCACAACGAAGAATTAGCCAACATGGCAGACCGAAAATTAGTCATGGTTGATGGATTGATTTCAAAATAAAAATTTAATGAAAAGAAATATTTTTTTTATATTGAAAGTATTGAGCATTGAAATTATATATTTCTTTATGATGTTTTTTATTTTTGGTATTTATTTGTTTTTATATTTCGGTTCAGGTGCTGGTTCAATTAGTTCTAATGCCCAGTTTGCAAATAATATTGGAACATGGTTTATAATTATAACACCTATAGTTTTCAATTTATATATGATATTTTTGTCTCTCAAAACTAAGGATATTGAAAAAAAAAAAAAACAGATACATCTTAATACAAATAATATTTATCATCTTTATAATTTATCAATACAATATAGGTAACTACATAAATTTTTTCTAAAATATTTGTAATAAATGCTTCTAATACTTCTATCATGGATTTATATTCTCTTCACCACAATCAATCTTGGTTTTGGTTTTGATAGATATATTGGATTGAAAAATAAAAATTTCGCAATTACATCCATTTTAGGATTGTTTTCTGTTACTATTCTTGCGAGCGTTTGGGCAATTTTTGGTAGAATCAATATTGAATTTCATGGATTTCTCTTAATTCTAAATCTTTTACTCTTTTTCAAATTCCAAAAAGAGATTATTGAAAACTATAAAAGCTTTTGGATTGAACTACAATCACTATCAAAAACGCTAAAATTCTTTTTATTCACAATTACTTTAATGATTGTTGCGCAATGCAGTTCCATTCCATATGTAATTGATAATGAATCTTATTACATTCAAACCATCAAATGGATTAACGAATACGGATTTGTAAAAGGAATTGTGAATTTGCATTTTTTTCTTGGTCAAACGAGTGGTTGGCACATCACACAAAGTGTTTTTAATTTTTCGTTTCTGTATTCCAATTTCAATGATTTAAGTGGATTTGTAATGCTTTTGGGAACCATTTTTTCTATCCAAAAACTTCAAGAATTTTACCAAAATAAAAACTCCAACTACCTTTTAATAGGATTATTTCCGATAACGAGTATTTTCCTTTTTCAATTTATTAGCGCGCCATCTCCTGATATTCCTGTTTATGTTTTATCCTTTATCATCTTTTTTTACTTTTTAGAAAATTTTAAAAAATGTACTGTTGAAGTTTTTAATTTGATTGTAATTCTGATACTTTTTACACTTTACATAAAAAATACCACTTTAACTTTTGTACTAATTCCAATTGTATTATTGGTTCAAAACTTCAAAATTCTTTCTAAAAACTTATCAAAGTCGTTTCTATTGGCTAGCATCGTATTAGCACTTTTTGTAACGAAAAACATGATTATTTGTGGTTCGCCAGTTTTTCCATCCAAATTATTTTCATCCTTAACAATGGATTACTCCATTCCAGATAGCATTGAAAGTTTTTATTACGACCAACTTAAATATTATGGTTACTTCGTTGATTTGCAACAATACAATTCTATGTCGGCTTTCGATTTATTTTTAAGATGGTTATCACTTCCAAAACTAAATGGATTGTTCAATAAATTGAGTATTTTACTAATTATAATTACACCCTTTTTTATCTATAAATTTCAAAACAAGAAAGCAGTTTGGATACTTTATATTTTGATGGTTTTGCAATTAATCATCCTTTTCGCAACATCGCCTCAATATCGATTTTTCATGAATTTTATCTTATTCTTTTCGTTATTTTGCTTCATTTGTTTGTTTCAAAATAAAAGAATAATCAATACTGTTTTATTGCTTTCGTTAGTTCCAACACTATTAATTCTATTTCTTCCTATCAATTTAAACCGTTTTTCAAATTACAAATTCATGATGGAACTAAGTAATTTTTCAACAGAAAACATAGTTTTTCCTCATGAAAACACTAAAAACAACACCGCATTTGAAGTCATTCAACTAGAAAATTTAAAATATAACTCACCTATCCAAAACGATTTCTTTTGGGCAAGCGGAAACGGAGCACTTCCTTGCGTAAATAAAGACCAAATTGCTTATTTCAAAAAATACTTTTATATCATTCCACAACAGAGAACCAAAGATTTAAAAGACGGATTTTACGCAAAAAAAATCAATGAAAATGACTAATTCCGAATTAAAATCCTTCCTTGACGAGAAAGTAGAATTATACAACAATCCGAAGTTTATTGAAAGTGATCCGATACAAATTCCGCATGCTTTTTCTTTGAAAGAAGACATTGAAATTGCAGGATTTTTATCAGCAACAATTGCTTGGGGAAACCGTAAAATGATAATCAATAATGCAAAAAAAATGATGGATTTCATGGGAAATTCACCATACGATTTTGTACTAAACCATCAAGATTACCAGCTCGAAAAATTAGAGAATTTCGTTCATCGCACTTTCAATGGTGGCGATATGATTACGTTTGTAAAAGGTTTACAAAATATTTACACCAATCATAATGGTTTGGAAGCTGTTTTTTCAAAAAACATTGAGAAAGATTCCATGCAAAAAAGTATTTCCGAATTTAAAAAAATATTTTTCGAAATCAATCATCAAAATCGCACTCAAAAACATATTTCTGATCCTTTAAATAATTCGGCTGCCAAAAGAATCAATATGTTTCTTCGTTGGATGGTTCGAAACGATAAAAAAGGAGTTGATTTTGGAATTTGGAAAACCATTCCGACTTCCGCATTATCTTGTCCATTGGATGTTCATTCAGGAAATGTAGCTCGAAAATTAGAATTACTTTCTAGAAAACAAAACGATGCAAAAGCACTTTCAGAATTAGACTCCAGCCTTAGAAAATTAGATGCAAATGATCCTGTAAAATATGATTTTGCATTATTTGGTTTGGGAGTTTTTGAGAAGTTTTAAATTAATAGTTACGCATTTTTTTAAAAGCATCACTTTTGGCGATAAGAAATTCATAAATTCTAAGGTATTCCATTTCTTTCATTAAAACCGAAGATTGCACATCCACGCCACAGTATTCTTTGAATATAGTTATATCTTCTTCTTTTAATTTTAAAGTTTTAACATAAAAATCTTTGTCAAAATTAGACTCCAAATAATCGTTAAAACGAACTTTTTCATTCTTTTTATCTTCATCATCATCTCCAAAAAGACTTTTCACAAACTTTGATACTCCTTTACCCATTCTAACAAAATCTAGTCCATTGGGAGTCCTTCCGTCATAAACGCCAACTACTTTTGGAGCTGAAGCTTCTTTAGCAACGGTAATCTTATCAATATCCTCCTGACTTACTATATTTTTATACTTAAATTTATTAGCAACTTTAACTTCATCAAGTTCAATTGGCATTTTAGATAAATTAATCTGTAGCCAATTAGCATCTATGTCTTTCTGAGTGATAATTAATTTATAGTTATTAAATTCGTTTACAAAAATTAGAATTTTATCACCAACAGCGACTTTAATTTTAAACTCGCCATTGTTATTAGTTACAACAAGCGTGTTTTGTGTAAAATTAATAACGTCAACTTTAGCCATAGCAAAATTGTCGTTTACAACTTTTCCTGAAATCACTTTCTCGGTTTGAGCACAAACATTTTGAATAAAAAAAAGTAAAATAAAAAAGTAGTTTATCTTCATAAGGTTCTGTTATACTTCATAAAAGTATTGGAAACATTCAAAATAAAAACACAAGTAACCTATAATCTTATGTTAAATAAAAACCTACAACTGCAATACAAATAAGAAAAAGGAACCTCAAGTTCATTAAAATTTTAAGTTTTAATCAAATATAATTTGAACTAAAAATTGCAATTGATATTGATTTTTTATGCTATTTTTGTCCAAATAATAACACAACAACACAACTATGCTTATCATCGGAATTGCAGGCGGAACAGGTTCAGGAAAAACAACTGTTGTTCACCAAATTATGAACGAACTTCCAGAAACTGAAGTCGGAATTATTTCTCAAGACTCTTACTACAAACAAAATGTAGGCATGAGTTATGAAGAAAGAAGCAACATCAATTTTGACCATCCACGTGCTATCGATTTTGAACTTCTAGTACAACATTTAAAAGAGTTAAAAGCCGGAAAAACTATCGATCAACCTGTATATTCTTTCGTAACACACAACAGAACCGACGATACCATTTCAACACATCCAAGAAAAGTAATGATTGTTGAAGGAATTCTTATTCTAACCAATCCAGAACTTCGCGAAATGTTTGACGTAAAAGTTTTCGTTCACGCCGATTCAGACGAGCGTTTAATTCGTCGTTTAAAACGCGATATTGCCGAGCGTGGTCGTGACATGGAAGAAGTTTTAAACCGTTACCAAACGACACTAAAACCAATGCACCAACAGTTCATCGAACCAACAAAAGCATTTGCAGACATCATCATTCCAAACGACAAATACAATACCGTTGCTATCGATGTAGTTCGTGCCGTAATCAACCAACGCTTAGTCTAATTTTATATCTGAAATAAATGAAAAATTGGTTTCAAAACCTTATTAGTGATTTTCCGTTTCTTAAATTTTTAGGAAGCAAATACACTTTGGTTTCCTTATTTTTCATCGTTTGGATGCTTTTTCTTGACAACTATTCTTATATGGATAGTCGTGTTTTAGACAAAGAAATCAACGAATTAGAAGACAATAAAAGATACTACCAAGAAGAAATCGCTAAGGACAAACAAAGCATTAAAAACTTAAACAATCCTGGTCAAACCGAAAAATATGCGCGCGAGAAATACTACATGAAAAAAGACAGCGAAGACATATACATCATTGAAATCGAAGAAGATAGAATTAAAGACAGTTTACAAGGAGCGAAGCAGTAGGCATTTATTTTATGGCAATTCCTGCTTTACGCGTTACATGGTAACTGCTCCAATCACAGCTAAACTATAAACTTTAAACTAAAGTTTACATTTACAAAGATATTTATCTTTTAAAAATACCCAATTAGAAACGAATTGTCACACTGAGCTTGTCGAAGTGCTTTTTATTAAGGCAAAATTTCTTCAACACAAAGTATATACCTATTTTGCAAAAAATCAAATTTAAATCTTCAAAAAAAGATAATTTTTGACTAAATTTGAAGTATCAAAAAGCAAAATACTTGTGAGCACAAATAAACCACTTTTTACAGATTTTGAAAGCGTAAGTTCCAAACAATGGAAACAGCAAATTCAATACGAACTCAAAGGCGCCGATTATAACGAAACACTAGTTTGGGAAAGCCCAGAAGGCATCAAAGTAAAACCATTTTATCACAATGATGAAGTGGAAGAAACAGATTCAAAATTTTCAATAAATTCTCCAGAAAAAGCTTTTGAAATCCTTCAAAACATCTTCGTTCACGACGTAAAAAAATCTAACGAACGTGCATTAGACACACTTAATCGTGGAGCAGAAAGCATACGTTTTACTATAGAAAACGATACTATTTCTATTGCAGATTTGATGCAAAATCTTCCTTTAGAAAAAACAACTTATTATTTTTATTTACCATTTCTATCGGTATATTTCGCAACTCAAGTAAGTGAATATGCTGCTAAAAATCATGCAAAATTCGTTATGCAAATTGATCCAATTGGTCAACTTACTAAAGACGGAAATTGGTTTGAAAACCTAGAAAGTGATTTTGAAAAATTAAATACTATTGCAAGTTCATCAGCTGTTAATTACCTAAATATAAGTTCGGGAATTTACCAAAATGCGGGAGCGAATATGGTACAACAATTAGCTTACACTTTGGCTCATGCTAATGAATATTTCAATAGAATTCCGGCAATAAAACATCCTATAACTATTGAAGTCGCAGTTGGAACCAACTACTTTTTCGAAATTGCTAAACTTAGAGCTTTACGACTTTTATTTAACACTTTAGCTAAAGAATACCATCATAATTTTGATTGTAACATCATAGTAACACCAACTCGCAGAAACAAAACCATCTACGATTACAATGTAAACATGCTACGAACTACAACCGAATGTATGTCGGCAATTCTTGGTGGTGCTAATGTTGTAGCCAATTTGCCTTACGATGCTTTGTATCATAAAGACAACGAATTTGGTGATAGAATTTCTAGAAACCAACTTTTGGTTTTAAAACACGAAAGTTATTTTGATAAAGTAAATAATCCTGCCGATGGAGCTTATTATATTGAAAATCTAACGCAACAATTAGCAGAAAAAGCATTAGAATTATTCAAAGACATTGAAAAAAATGGTGGTTTAATCACCCAATTAATCGAAGGAACTATTCAACGAAAAATCAGCGAAAGTGCCAATAAAGAGCAAGAATTATTCGACAATGGTAAAGAAATATTATTAGGAACTAACAAATATCCAAACAAAAACGACAGCATGAAAAATGATTTGGAATTGTATCCTTTTGTAAAACAAAATCCGCGTAAAACCCTAATCACTCCTATCATAGAAAAAAG
Source organism: Flavobacteriaceae bacterium (assembly GCA_947457105.1). Classification (GTDB taxonomy): domain Bacteria; phylum Bacteroidota; class Bacteroidia; order Flavobacteriales; family Flavobacteriaceae; genus Flavobacterium. Next base: position 23,276 of record CANGUP010000001.1, on the reverse strand, counting down.
ATTGGCAGAGAAATTAGAGCAAGAGCGTTTATCTCAAGAATCATAACCATGAGAAAAAATATACAACACATAACTTTGGAAAATTCCCAAAAGGAAACTCCAAATAACAATACTTCAACTTTTCACACTGCAGAAAATATTGAAGTAAAACCAACTTATTCTAAAGAAGATATTGAAAATTTGGAACACATTGGTTTTGGAGCAGGATTTGCACCCAATCTTCGTGGACCTTATGCTACCATGTACGTTCGTCGTCCTTGGACCATTCGTCAATATGCAGGATTTTCTACTGCTGAAGAAAGTAATGCTTTCTACAGAAGAAATCTTGCAGCAGGACAAAAAGGACTTTCGGTAGCTTTCGATTTAGCTACACACAGAGGTTACGATTCTGACCATGAACGTGTTTTTGGAGACGTTGGAAAAGCTGGAGTTGCCATTGATTCTGTGGAAGATATGAAAATTCTTTTCGACCAAATTCCATTGGGTGAAATGTCGGTTTCTATGACTATGAATGGTGCTGTTTTACCAATTATGGCTTTTTACATTGTTGCTGCAGAAGAACAAGGTGTTGCTCCTGAATTACTTTCGGGAACGATACAAAATGATATTTTGAAGGAATTTATGGTTAGAAATACTTACATCTATCCACCAACACCTTCGATGAAAATCATTGCTGATATTTTTGAATATACCAGCAAGAAAATGCCAAAATTCAACTCGATTTCTATTTCGGGTTACCACATGCAAGAAGCTGGAGCAACTGCCGATATTGAATTGGCATACACTTTAGCCGACGGTTTAGAATACATTAGAACAGGTTTAGCAACCGGAATGAAAATCGATGAGTTCGCTCCTCGCCTATCTTTCTTTTGGGCGATTGGAATGAACCATTTTATGGAAATCGCCAAAATGCGTGCTGGAAGAATGTTGTGGGCAAAATTGCTAAAACAATTCAGTCCAAAAGACGAAAAATCATTGGCTTTAAGAACGCATTGTCAAACTTCGGGTTGGAGTTTAACCGAGCAAGATCCGTTTAATAATGTGGCTCGAACAGCAATTGAAGCAGCTGCTGCAGCATTTGGAGGAACTCAATCATTACACACTAATGCATTAGACGAAGCGATTGCTTTACCAACCGATTTCTCTGCTAGAATTGCTAGAAATACCCAAATCTTTTTACAAGAAGAAACCAAAATTTGCAAAACAGTCGATCCTTGGGCTGGAAGTTATTATGTAGAAAGTTTGACCAACGAAATTGCACAAAACGCTTGGAAACTTATTGAAGAAGTAGAAGAATTAGGCGGAATGACGAAAGCCATCGAAGCTGGAATTCCGAAATTGCGTATTGAAGAAGCTGCGGCAAGAAAACAAGCAAGAATTGACAGCAGTCAAGATATTATTGTTGGTGTAAATAAATTTAGATTAGAAAAAGAAGATCCATTACAGATTTTAGATGTCGATAACGATATGGTGCGCAAGCAACAAATTGAACGTTTGACACAAATAAAAGCCACTCGCGACAATACTAAAGTTGCCGAATGTTTAGCAAAATTAACTGCTGCTGCAAAGACTTCAACGGAAAATACAACAGATTCTGATAGTCATCAGAATAACAATTTATTATCTTTGGCAGTAGAAGCAGCAAGAAATAGAGCCACATTAGGTGAAATTAGTGATGCTTTGGAAGCTGTTTTTGGAAGATATAAAGCACAAATTAGAAGTTTTAGCGGCGTGTATAGTAAAGAAATAAAAAACGACGAAAGTTTTGAAAAAGCAAAACAACTAGCCGATGCCTTCGCCAAAAAAGAAGGTCGTCGTCCTAGAATTATGATTGCCAAAATGGGACAAGACGGACACGATCGTGGTGCAAAAGTAGTTGCCACAGGTTATGCCGACGTAGGTTTTGACGTGGATATTGGACCATTATTTCAAACGCCACAAGAAGCTGCGAAGCAAGCCGTAGAAAACGACGTTCACATTCTTGGTGTTTCTTCATTGGCTGCTGGACACAAAACGTTAGTGCCACAAGTTATTGAAGAACTAAAAAAATATGGACGCGAAGATATTATGGTCATTGTTGGAGGCGTAATTCCTGCGCAAGATTACCAATTCCTTTTTGATGCTGGAGCGGTTGCCGTTTTTGGTCCTGGAACTAAAATTAGTGAAGCTGCGATTAGTATTTTGGAGGTGCTTTTGGAGGATTAGAATAATTAAATTTATTTATAAAATATTATCGTATTTAATGAAAAGAAAGTTCCTATTCCTATTTATTTTTTTGATTTCATTATCAGTTAAAGCTCAAGATTATTCTAAATTTTTGCCTTATTTTTCAAATAATTTATATGGCTTAGTTAATGACAAACAAGAGCAAATTGTTGAACCAAAATACAAAGAAGTAGAAATTATAAATGAGTTTTCCTTTGTTATATATGATAAAATTCATTGCTATGATTTGTTCAATGGAAAATATGTAAACATTCCTTATTCTGAAGAAAATTCTTTTGTAGTAATTAGTAATGAACTTTTTGTTTTTAATTCAAAAGGCAACACTTTAATAAATCCTTACACTAAGGAAAAAATTCCTTTAAAATTGAAATACAAATTCATTTACAACAGAACTTTTTATGATTTTAAATCTAAAAAAAGTTATGATTTGATTTTTGCTTACACCAATGATGAAAAACAATTATTTTTTAAAAATGATAAAACTCTAAGTCTTGCTATCAATGGGAAATTTCCATATAAAAATTTTGAAATTACCAAATGTCCGGTTGACAATTTTGAACAAAATGTAGGAATCCTGATTTTGAACAATGATAAATCTTTAAGCTGCTATAACTTTGACGGAACCAAATCGTTTAAAATTGAAACTAATGAAATAGAAAAAACAACGGAATATGCTATTGAGTTTAAAAAAAGTGTGCATCAAAAGTTTGTAGATTTCTACGGATTTGAATCAATCTTTTTTCCTGAATCTTTCTCGTTAAGTGATTTGGTTGGTGCTAGTTCTGGAAAGTTTTTTAATCGGTTTTTAGATAATATTAAACTTGGAGATGGTTATACTCTAAAAATAAATGATTACAACTATGACTTGAAATCACCAAACAAAACGTATTTTAAAGACACCAAATACGACAATATATACCACTTCAATTATACTGAAAATCAATATTTTATAAAATTTACTAAAAAATCTAACACAGATGAATTGCAATTTTTTGTCAATCATCCAAAAATAAATCCCAACATTTTAATGTGTCCAAAAGAGGAATTAATAAAATTTGAATTAATGAAATAAAAAAACAGCCTTGAAATTAATTCAAAGCTGCTTTCCTAATTAACCACTTACTAAACTATTCTATTGTTATTTCTGCCAAATTTTGGTTTTCTTTTACTTTTCCTAATTGGATTGTTTGCAGTTTTCTTTCTATGCTACCATTCCCTTTTCTAGTGTAAACCTCAACCATTACAGTAGCTGGTCCATTTTCTGTTAAAGCGCTTTCACCAAAATAATTGGTTTTAATAATGTATTTTCCTTTTACAGCATTGCGTAATAAATATTGCTCTGGTCCATAACCTTGTGTAAAATCTTTAGAAAATCTTGCACCTGCTTGTGTATCTCTGTGACCATAATAACATTCTTCACCAGTTGGTTCAATAATATGCAAATCGATATCAGTATCCATTTGATTCCAGTTTAAAATTATTCTGATTTCTACTGGCATTTTATCTAGATATTTTTTTTCTAATTTATCTGTTTTAATGCTTTTGTGTTCTTGCATCACTCGATTTAAATCCATTAAAATAATATCTTCAACACCTGCATATTGTCCGCTCATTTCACCATAATAATTGACTTCTAATCCTTTTATCAATTCATCAAAAGCCGCTTGAAACTGACCATTATCTTCTAAAGTCAAAGCCAAATCACGATGTGCTTGTGGTTCTTGTTCTCGCCATATTGCAACTTGTTTAGCTGTATGCAAAGCATCTTCATAAGCTTCCCATTGACGCAATACATAAGTTAAGGATTTATACAATTGATGATTTTCTAATCCTAAATCTGCAATGGAGCTGACAATCAATAATGCCGTTGCTTTATCTCCAGAATCATAAAAATGATTAGCTACATCAAAATAAAAACTCGGATTGGTTTCTTGACCTTCACGCAATTCCAAATACAAACCATATTTTTTATCTGCTGGAGCATTGGCCAAAGCTTTAAGATAAATTCTATCAGGATTCCATTTACTTATTTTAGTCCTATCATTGTTCACAAAACCATTTTGATATGTTACATTAGCATCTGAATCGTTTGACCAAGCTGTATTTGTTTGAACATTTAATCCAGATACTTGACCTGATAATGTTCTTACAGCATTTGGATTAGAAGCCACCGATATTTCTTCAGATTTGACTACATTGTAAGCGCTAGTTATACTTCTTTTTTCTCTTACATTTTCTTTTTCATCATCTTCATCATCTTGACTTGAATCTCTCATTACCCTATATCCTTGCACAACAACTTCATCTAGAACTCTACTAGATTCTCTCAATGTTACATCAATTCGTTTAGTATTCCCAACAGTGATAGTCATATTTTGCATACCAATAAATTGGAATTCTAGCATATCTCCAGCTTTAGCATCTATAGAATATTTTCCATCAATATCAGCACTTACGCCTCTTGTTGTACCTCTGACCATAACAATTGCACCAGGTAATGGCCCTTGGTTATCGTAAACTAAACCTCTAACAAAACTTGGATTTATCCCATTAAAACTTACATTTCTTGGAGGGGTTGCAGCAACACGTTTTGGCTTAGGTATTTTTACCGGTTTTGGTTTAGAATACTTGGTGTTATTATCCCACCACAATTTTAATGCTTCGTAATATTGAGCAACATTTTGCCAATTGTTGTATTTTTTTGCCTCTGCATTGGCGATTTGCTGTTTCATCATTCTATCAAATTCAGGACGTAATTCAGCAGGTGGAACAATATCATATTGGATATAATCGGATAAATTTTCTAAAACAATTAGGGATGTGTTATTCGTTACAATTCCATATTTCTTTCCTAAAGTTTCAATTTCTTCAGCATTTTGTTTGTATTGGATTTCTAAGTTGGCAATTTTCTTCTGAGCCCATAATTTTTCTATACTAACATCTGTTGAAGCTTTTGTTGAAGCATTAATTTCAATAGTTTTTTCTATGTTTGGGATATCTCCATAACCAAACAATAAAATAACTTGATTTTGTTCTTTTAACGAAATTCCGGCTACGCTAAAACTTCCTGAAACTGGTGTTCCGACCATAGGATATAAATCGGTTACCATAAAATTTTCTTTTACTCCCAAAAATTTCAAAGTTTGATAAACCAATTTGTTTAAAGCATCTTCTACTTTTAATTGATTCAAATTGATAAAATTACCACCGGTTTTAATGGCATTATAATTCAAAAAAGCATAATCAGAAGAAGGCAATGAAGTAATGGTATAAACAGGTTTTTTAGTTGATGGTAAAACATTAGAACTCAATGAAGATAATCCATCGGTGAAGTACAAATACTCATCATGAACCGGTAATTTGATTTTAGAAAAACGTGTTCCTCCATCGTATTTTACCTGTTTTAAAGCTGCATTCAATTCACTCCAATCACCATTTTTAATTTGGTAAGTCGCTTTTTTATCAAAAGTATATCCTGAAAAATAAAGTGTAACTTCTAGCGTATTTAATTCTTTAAAATAAGCATCCAATAAAGCTAATTCTTTTATCAAATCGCGTTTTCTACAACTTAAAGATACGTCCCAAATTAATCCGATTGAGTTTGGATTTTTCTTTTTTACATTGGCACCATCTAAAACCGTATTTACATAAAAATAATGCTGCCCATCAATAGATTGCACGACAACACTTGGAATATCTTGACGAATTGGAATAGAAATCAAGAGTTTGTCTTTGGGTTTGTAGTTATTTTTGATCAACGAAGTTTGATAACTTTGATTCAAATTTTCTAAAGCTAAAACACCCTCATCATTAGTAACAGTTGGAGTTGCAGAAGCTCCAAGAACGGCTACTGACAATTCAAAAACATCTAATGCATAAGGATAACTACTTAACATTTGATATCCTAAATGGGTTGCATCTATACTACTTAATTCTTGTTCATAGCCAATAATAACAATGCGTTTACCATTTGGTGGTAAAGGATAAATGCGTGTACGAAAATTATTTCCTTCTACTTTTTCCAACAATCCTGGGTCTACACGACGGTGTTCTATAGCTTCAAAAACCTGCTTTCCCTTATTCTTATTCACCGGAACAGCTTCACGCATTTTACCATTAATATCAATTGCATATCGCGAAACTGAAACGCCTTCTGGCAAAGGAAACAACAGCTCTGCTTCCATCTGACGATTGGTTCCATTAAAAAAGTGCATCTCTGTAGTTGTATAAGCAATATTTCCAACAACTTTTACATTTACTTTTAACTGACTCAATCGCACCAACGAAGAATCTTTACCTTTAACATTCAACTGAGGATTTTGAGATTGAACCCAACTTCCAAAAAACAAAAGCGAGATTAGAATTAGATTTTTCATGTAGATATTTATTTGTTTTCTTTCAAAACGTGTTACAATGTTATAGAGTAGTTATTTTATAAAAAGGTTGGGATAGAAAATATATTTATTTACTTTTATGCATAAAATAATTGTTCAGCATGTCCAAACTACCTCATATTACCACTAGTATTTTCAGCATCATGTCGCAACTGGCGACAGATTATAAAGCTATTAACTTATCACAAGGCTTTCCGAATTTCCCTGTCGATGAATGTTTAAAAAACTTAGTAGCGCAATGGTCAAAAAAAGAAATTCATCAATATTTACCGATGGCTGGTTTTCCTCCACTTCTTGAGAAAATCGCGACACTTACCCAAAATTCTTATGGTAGAAAAGTGAATCCGAGAACTGATATTTTGATTACAGCAGGCGCTACAGAAGGTATATTTGCAACCATACAAGCATTAGTTGAACCAAATGAAGAAGTTATCATTTTGGACCCAAGTTATGATTGCTATGAAACGCCTATTTTACTTTGTAATGCTATTCCAAAACGCATCAATTTAAACAATGATTTCTCTCCAAATTGGGAACTTATTGGAGCTACGATGAATAGTCAAACAAAAATGATTATCATTAATAATCCTCATAATCCTACTGGAAAAACTTGGAGTGAAAACGACTTTGTACAACTCGAAAAATTATTAGAATTGTATCCAAAAGTTTTAGTTCTTTCCGATGAAGTTTATGAATACATCACTTTTGAAAACAAACATATTTCTTTACATCATAGAGAAAAACTGAGAGATAAAAGTATTAGCGTTTCCTCATTTGGCAAATCATTTCACATCACAGGCTGGAAAATTGGCTACTTAATTGCTCCTGAACATTTAATGATAGAAATAAAAAAAGTACATCAGTTTTTAGTGTTCAGTGTAAATAGTATTGCTCAATATGCTATCAATGATTATATGGATTTGGTGCAAGTTTCTGAAATTGGAAATTTTTACCAACAAAAGCGAGATTTATTTAGAAACTTAATGCAAAATTCAAAATTTGAACTACTTCCATGTGAGGGTTCTTATTTTCAGATAGCTTCTTATGCTGCTATTTCTGATGAAACAGATTTGGATTTTACTAAGCGCTTGGTTACAGAATTTGGAGTGGCTACGATTCCACTTTCTCCATTTTATGCTGATGGAAAGCAAACACAATGCATTCGTTTTTGTTTTGCCAAAGAAGATAACACTTTGATAGAAGCAACTAATCGATTGTTAAAATTATAATATTATGCGTGCATAATAAATTATTTTCTATATTTACAGTTCAAAACAAATTAAACTATGAATTTTTCAGCAAAAATGCTTCGTGACGATGCACTAAAAGGTAAAACAATTGTAGTAACCGGTGGCGGAAGTGGCTTGGGAAAAGCAATGACAAAATATTTTCTAGAATTAGGTGCTAACGTTGCAATTTCTTCAAGAGATTTGGAAAAATTAAAAACTACAGCATCAGAATTAGAAAAAGAAACTGGTGGTAAATGTTTACCTATTCAATGTGATGTAAGACATTATGACCAAGTAGAAGTTATGCTTGCAGAAGTATTAAAAACTTTTGGAAAAGTAGATGTTCTTCTAAACAATGCAGCTGGAAACTTCATCTCTCCTACCGAAAGATTGTCTGCAAATGCTTTTGATACTATTATTGATATTGTTTTGAAAGGTTCGAAAAACTGCACTTTAGCTTTCGGAAAACATTGGATTGAAACAAAACAAACCAATTGCAATGTTTTAAATATTGTTACAACTTATGCCTGGACAGGTTCTGGTTATGTGGTTCCGAGTGCTACAGCAAAAGCTGGAGTTTTAGCTATGACCAGAAGTTTAGCCGTAGAATGGGCAAAATATGGTATTCGCATGAATGCTATAGCTCCTGGACCATTTCCTACTAAAGGTGCTTGGGACAGACTATTGCCAGGTGACTTAGCAGAAAAATTTGACATGGCTAAAAAAGTGCCATTAAGAAGAGTTGGTGATCATCAAGAATTAGCAAACCTAGCTGCTTATTTAGTTTCCGATTTTTCTGCCTATATCAATGGCGAAGTTGTTACTATTGATGGTGGCGAATGGTTGCAAGGCGCTGGACAATTCAATATTTTAGAAAAAATTCCACAAGAAATGTGGGATATGCTTGAAGCAATGATTAAAAATAAAGGAAGTAAGTAATAGTATTCAGTGGTCAGTATTCAATGGTCAGTAAAATACCTTTTCAAAAAAGTCAGTTAGAATTTTCTTTCTGACTTTTTTATTTGAAAAAGAATTATTGTCTAACAATTTAGTACTGAACACTGAAAACTAAATTTTACAAGATTGTTAACAAATAACACTTTTATAAACCATAAAAAATTGTATTTTTACCACTCAAAATTTGAATCAAATAAATGGGTAAAATCATTGCAATCGCCAACCAAAAAGGTGGTGTAGGAAAAACGACTACTTCGGTTAATTTAGCTGCATCACTAGGAGTTTTAGAAAAGAAAGTTTTATTAATCGACGCCGATCCACAAGCCAATGCGAGTTCGGGTTTAGGCATTGATGTAGAAAGTGTAGAAATTGGAACGTATCAAATTATTGAACAAAGTAATATTCCGGAAGAAGCAATTGTAAAATCTACTTCTCCAAATGTTGATATAATTCCTGCTCACATTGACCTTGTTGCCATTGAAATTGAATTAGTAGACAAAGAAAATCGCGAGTATATGCTTAAACAAGCTTTAGAAAGCATTAAAGATAATTACGATTTTATTTTAATTGATTGTGCGCCATCACTAGGATTACTAACATTAAATGCTTTAACAGCAGCCGATTCTGTAGTAATTCCTATTCAATGTGAATATTTTGCTTTAGAAGGTTTAGGAAAATTATTGAATACTATAAAAAGTGTTCAAAAAATTCATAATCCAAACTTAGATATTGAGGGATTGCTTTTAACAATGTATGATTCGCGTTTACGCCTTTCAAATCAAGTTGTGGAAGAAGTTCAAAAACATTTTAACGATATGGTTTTCAAAACTATAATTCAAAGAAATGTAAAATTAAGCGAAGCACCAAGTTTTGGAGAAAGTATCATTGCTTTTGATGCTACTAGCAAAGGAGCGATGAATTACTTGAGTTTGGCAGAAGAAATTATTAAAAAAAACAGTAACTAATTTATGGCGAAGGCACTAAAAAAACAAGCTTTAGGTAGAGGATTGTCTGCTTTGTTAAAAGATCCTGATAACGATATTAAATCAATTGATGATAAAAATGCTGACAAAGTTGTTGGTAATATTCTTGAAATTGAAATTGATTCTATTGAAATAAATCCGTTTCAACCTAGATCTAATTTTAATGAAGAAGCATTAAAAGAATTAGCTACATCAATTAAGGAACTTGGTGTTATTCAACCTATTACTGTAAGAAAATTAGATTTCAATAAATACCAATTAATTTCTGGTGAACGCCGTTTACGCGCTTCCAAATTAGTTGGAATGACAACAATTCCTGCGTACATCAGAATTGCTAATGATAACGAATCATTAGTAATGGCATTGGTTGAAAACATTCAACGTCACGATTTAGATCCAATCGAGATTGCTTTATCGTACCAACGTTTGATTGAAGAAATTCAACTAACTCAAGAACAAATGAGTGAACGAGTTGGAAAAAAACGTTCTACAATAACTAATTATTTACGTCTTTTAAAATTAGACCCGATTATTCAAACAGGAATTCGTGATGGGTTTATTAGTATGGGACATGGTCGTGCAATGATTAATATAGATGACCAAGATGTTCAAACTGATATTTATCAAAAAATTGTAAGCCAAAACCTTTCTGTTCGTGATACAGAAGCTTTGGTGAAAAAACATCAAGACGGATTAAAACCTACTGCTGCGAAAGCAAAAAAAGCAAGTTCATTTTCTATTGCAGACGACCAAAAGAAAGCCTTTACTAATTTCTTTGGAGCAAAAGTTGATGTAAAAGTTGACGGAAAAGGAAAAGGTAAAATTGCAATTCCATTCCATTCAGAAGAGGATTTTAATAGAATTGTAAAATTAATCAACAGTTAGTGATTAAGTCGATTTACATATCATTATTCTTACTTCTTTTGGGAAGCAATTTGTCATTTAGCCAAACTGAATTGGGTAAAGATTTAGTAGCTTTAGATACTATTAGCAAATCACAAATCAATCCGCTTGCTCCTGCAAAAGCAGCTTTTTATTCAGCTGTTCTTCCTGGGTTAGGTCAAGCTTACAATAAGAAATATTGGAAAATCCCCATTGTTTATGGAGCTATGGGAACTAGTATTTATTTTTATATTAGTAATAATAAAAAATACCATCAATATCGAGATGCTTACAAAAGTCGATTAGAAGGTTATACAGGCGATGAATTCTCATACTTGGATGATTCGCGACTTATTGCTGCACAAAAATTCTATCAAAGAAATCGAGATTTATCGATGCTTATCACAGGATTGTTTTACATTTTAAATATTGTTGAGGCTAATGTTGATGCACACTTAATGCATTTCAACGTAAATGAAAAACTTACTGTGAAACCAGATATTTATAGAAATGACTTCACTTCAAGACAAAATCTTGGCATTTCTGTAATTTTAAAATTATAAAGTTTTCTTAAAACTGTAACAAACAACATTACAAGCTAACTAACTCATCATGAAAATAGCACTTCTTGGATACGGAAAAATGGGTAAAGTAATTGAACGAATTGCTTTAGAAAGAGGTCATGAAATCGTATTAAGAAAATCAAGTGCTTCTACTTTTGATGGACTAGATAATGCTGATGTTGCCATAGATTTTAGTGTGCCAAGTTTTGCTGTCACCAATATTTCTGAGTGTTTGAATAACGGAATTCCAGTAATTTCAGGAACTACAGGTTGGTTGGAGGATTACAATAAAATGGTAGCACTTTGTGAAGAAAAAAATGGTGCTTTTATATATGGTTCTAATTTTAGTTTAGGAGTAAATTTGTTTTTTGAATTGAATAATTATTTGGCAAAAATGATGTCAAAGTTCAATCAATATAAAGTTACAATGGAAGAAATTCATCATACACAAAAATTGGATGCTCCAAGTGGAACTGCTATTTCATTAGCAAAAGGAGTTATTGAAAATTCAAATTATTGCAATTGGACTTTAGAAAATCCAAAGGAAAACGAAATTCAAATTGATGCCAAAAGAATAGAAAATGTTCCAGGAACACATAGTATTTTTTACACATCTGAAGTAGATACTATAGAAATCAAACATACTGCACATAATCGCGATGGGTTTGCTTTAGGTTCAATAATTGCTGCCGAATGGTTAGTAGGAAAAAAAGGTGTTTTTTCAATGAAAGACGTTTTAGAATTAGAATAAAGTATAGAAAATAGAATATAGAAGATTAAATGAATTTAAGATATTTGGCTCTTAAACTTTTAATCTCTTAACCTTTTAAACAAATATAAAATGACAGCATATCAATGGTTTGTGTTTTTCCTAATTGTTCAACTAATTCACGGATTGGGAACATGGAAATTATATGAAAAAGCAGGAAGAAAATCTTGGGAAGCATTTATTCCAGTTTACAATTCGATAGTTTTGATGAAAATCATAAATCGTCCAACTTGGTGGACATTTTTATTATTTCTTCCGGTAATCAATCTAATGATGTTTCCTATTGTTTGGGTAGAAACCTTGAGAAGTTTTGGAAAAAATTCTTCAACTGATACTTTTCTTGGAGTGATTACTTGTGGGTTTTACATTTACTACATGAATTATACTCAGAATGTTGAATATATAAAAGATAGAAGTTTAACTCCAGCAACCAAAACTGGTGATACTATAGGTTCTTTGCTTTTTGCAATCATTGTTGCAACTTTTGTTCATACTTATTTTATTCAGCCTTTTGTAATCCCATCATCCTCTTTAGAAAAATCTTTACTAATTGGTGATTTCTTATTTGTAAGTAAGCAAAATTATGGTGCAAGAACTCCAATGACAACTATTGCAGCGCCAATGGTTCATGACACCTTACCATTTATTAAGACAAAATCATATTCTACTTTTCCGCAATTACCTTATTTTAGATTTCCTGGTTTTGAAAAAATAAAAAATAATGATATTGTAGTTTTCAACTGGCCAAGAGATACCTTATTCCATATGTATCTTCCAGCCGATAAAAGATATGACAAGCCCATCGATAAAAAGACAAATTATGTAAAACGTTGCGTTGGAATTCCTGGTGACAGCCTACAAATCAAAGACGGAATTGTTTTTATCAATGGAAAAGAATTGATTTTACCAGATAGAGCTAAACCTCAATATTCTTATAAAGTAACTTTAGATCCAAAATCTACAACAGATTTTGACGCTGTTTTCAAAGAATTAAATATTACTGATGGATATGGATTTGAAACTGCAGACAGAGATTCATTAACTATTCGTGCGCTTACATTTGAAAATGCAGAAAAACTAAAAACAGTTTCTGGAATTACTTCTATAAAAAGAAATATACGAAAAGGTCGTGAAAATGGAATTTTCCCATGCAAACATCACGATGGTGCAGATGAAAATAAAATTGCTTGGAGTGGCGATAATTATGGTCCTATTTACATTCCACAAGCTGGTAAAACGGTGGCATTAACTTTAGAATCTCTTCCATTCTACAAGATTATTATCAAAGAATATGAAGGAAATAAATTGAAAGTTGTTGGCAATGATATTTATATTAATGACAAAATAGCTACTACTTATACTTTCAAACAAAACTACTATTGGATGATGGGAGATAATCGCCATAATTCTTTAGATGCTCGTTATTTTGGTTATACTCCAGAAGATCATATAGTAGGAAAACCAATCTTTATTTGGATGAGTTGGGATTCAAATGGTCAAGGAATTATGAATAAAATTCGTTGGGAAAGATTGTTTACAACAGTAAGTGGTGAAGGACAGCCTCAATCTTATTTTAAATATTTCTTAGCTTTATTAGCAATATACTTTGTAGGAGAATATTTCTGGACTAAGAGAAAAGCAAAAAAATCAGAATAGTTTATAGTTTATGGTTCATAGTTTGTGAGCCATAAACAACAAACCATAAACAATGAATCATATAATTTTATATCCTACTTATTTCCCATCAATAAGTCAGTTTATTGCAATGGCGCAAGCAGATTCGATTACGTTTGAAATGGAAGACAATTTCCAAAAACAAACCAATCGCAATAGAATGTATATTTACAGTCCGAATGGCTTACAAATGTTAAATATTCCTATCAAACATAGTAAAGAACGTCATCAAAAAAGTAAAGATATTAGAATTGAAAACGACTTTGATTGGCAAAAACAACATTTTAAGTCGCTAGAAGCGGGCTACAGAAGCTCACCTTTCTTTGAATATTTTGAAGATGAAATAGTACCTATTTTTGAAAAAAAATATGAATTCTTAAAAGATTTAAATTTTGATACCATGACTTTGGTTTCAAAATGTTTGCGAATGCCATTAACATATAGTGAAACTGCCGAATATTTTCAAGAAGTTCCCAACTTTAATGACTTTAGAGATTTGGCTAACGGAAAAAAAGATACCACCATCATTACTCCTTACACTCAAGTATTTGATGATAAACATGGTTTTATAAACAATTTGAGTATTCTCGATTTGCTTTTTAATGAAGGTCGTTATGCTTTAGATTACTTAAAAAATCAATCACTATAATCACTCAATCATCAACCTTGCAATTATTGGATAATGATCCGAATTTTTGAAGTTTGGAAAGCTTTGAAAGCTCTTAACTTGAATTGATTTGTCAGCAAAAATATAATCAATTCGTGCAGGATAATATTTGAAGTTATAGGTTTGACCAAAACCATTTCCTACTTCTTCAAAACAATCGTTTAGGTTACCTTTAATACTTCTATAAACATACGAAAAGGCACTATTATTCATATCGCCACAAATAATCATTGGATACGAACACTCTTTTTTGTTTTTTACTAAAATCTCAGCTTGCAATTGTTGTTTTGTAAATGCTTTACTAATTCTTTTTACAACTAATTCCGATTTGTGTTGGTTTATAGAATCAACATTGTCTTGCATTTCGTTAACATCTGGCGATATTTTAATGGATTGCAAATGCATATTATAAACTCTTATTGTGTCTTTTCCTTTTCTAATATCGGCATAAACGATTAGATTATTAGATTCTGGAAACTCAATATTACCTTTGTCAATAATAGGATATTTTGAAAAAATCGCTTGACCAGTTCTAATTTTATTTCCTTGCATAAAAACAAACTTATGCTTGTACACACGTAAATCTACATTAGCAGTTTCTGAATATTCTTGAATACAGAGAATATCTGGATTTTGATCATTAATAAATTGCTTAATTTCATCGCCTACATTTTCCTTTGGCAACCATTGAAAAAGATTGAATAGTCGAACATTATAGCTCATAACCACAAAATCCTTTTCTTCAAAAGTCTTTTCATTAGAAGAAAACTTGTAAAACTTATTTACGAAAGTAATACCCAGCATTAATACAATGCCAGAAAGTATCATTTGTCTCTTTATTTGGAACAACCAATAAATAAAAAACAATCCGTTCAGTATTAAAAACAAAGGTAATACAAGAGTTAAAACAGATAAAAAAGGGAAAAACTTAGGCGCAAGAAATGGCAAAACATAAGCAAGAAAAGTCAATACAGTCAACACTATATTGAAAAAATACATTACTTTATTAAACCATGAGAGTTTCTTCATATTACATTGCCGCAAAGGCACTAAGACACAAAGTTATTTTTTTTAATCTACAAAACTGAACACTGATTACTGAATACTATTTACCAGCTTTAAACAAAAACTCCTTTTCCTCTACTGTCAAACTATCATAACCCGATTGACTTATTTTATCTAAAATTTCATCAATCTGTTGTTGTGTTTTATCTTTTAATACTATCTTACTTTTAGTTGTAGTATTTGCTTTTTTTGTATTAACATGAACTTTTTTGAATGGTGTTGATTTCTTCGGTTGAAACAAATTAACAAAAAAATCAATTACTATGGTTACAATTCTACTTAAATCGGTACCGCTTTGAAGTAACTTGATATAAATAACTCCAAAAAAAGCACCTGCAATGTGTGCAATGTGTCCACCGGTATTCTCTACTAAAATTTGCATTATATCTAAAATCAATATAACAGCGGTTATGTGCCAAAGTTTTACATTTCCAATTAGTAATAACCTTACTTCCATCAAAGGCTGATATGTTGTTGAAGCGAACAAAATAGTTAAAACTGCAGCTGAAGCACCAACAATTGGAGCATTTATTCCCATTAAGAAATAGGAAATAGCAAATGTCAAACCTGCAAAAATTGAACTAAGAACATATAGTCCAATAAATTGTTTTTGAGTAAAAAAAGTAAGAAACAATCGACCTGAGAAATTGAGCATTACCATATTAAAAAATAAATGCCAAAATCCAGAATGAAGAAATGCATAAGTCAAAAATGTCCAAGGAAATATCAAAAAATCATTTGGATTTGATGATAAAGCTAGCCATGACGGATAATCAAATTGATATTCCTTAAACTTAAAAAAAAGTACTAACGACAATAGAAACATTCCAACATTCCAATAAATTACTTTATTAGTGATGTCGCCAATTTTGTATTGTAATTTTATATCGTCAAAAATCCTACTCATTTAGTTCCAACGTTTATGATTAAACTGATTTTTCTTCCAATACCACATCATTATAAAACCTGTTAATGCACCACCAATGTGAGCAAAATGTGCAATTCCTGTACTTCCTGCACCAAAAATTGAACTTCCTTTGAAACCTAAAAACAAATCAATTGCTAAAATCCCAGGTACAAAATATTTGGCTTTTATTGGAATTGGAATAAACATCAATGCCAATTCAGCATTGGGAAACATAAAAGCAAAAGCTACTAAAAGTCCATAAACAGCTCCAGAAGCTCCTACTGCTGGAACACGATAGGAAATACTTAATGCATCAACCCCATCTTGTCCAATTACATTTAACCATCTTTGATCAAACATATTTTGATTTAGTAAACTAAGTACATCATCTTTTTTAAAACCAGAATCCAGTAAATATGAAAGTTCATTTCTAAACTCTAAATAATTAATAAAACTATGCAACAAAGCAGCTCCAAGTCCACATGAAATATAAAAAAACAAGAACTTATTTCCACCCCAAAAATGCTCTAAAGCACTTCCAAAGGAATACAATGCAAACATATTAAAGAAAATATGTGCAATCCCTCCATGCATAAACATATGCGATAATGGTTGCCAAAACTTAAACATTGGGTTTTCAAAATAGTACAATGCAAAATAACTTTCTGCTAATGGAACTATTTGACTTCCAATAAAAAAGATAATATTAATTATCAAAAGTTGTTTTACAACTGGTGTGATATTCATCATAAGGCAAATCGTTTATCAATATCTTCCACACGCATCGTAATGAAAGTTGGTTTTTGAAAAGGTGAAACATTTGGTTCTTTACAAGCAAAAAGATTGTTAACCAAATTCTCTTGTTCTTTTTCAGACAAATAAGTTCCAGTTTTTACAGCCAAACTTTTGGCCATAGACTTAGCAATAGTATCATTTTGACTAAAACTACTGTCTGGAATTCCGTCTTGCAAATCAGAAAGTAATTGCTCTAAAACCATCGAAATTTCACTTTCTGTAGTATTTACAGGAATTCCAGAAATATGAATAGAGTCTGTATCAAAAGCTTCAAAAACGAATCCGGTGTTTTCTAAAGAAGGTTGCAATTCGGTTATTAATTTCAATTCATTATTTGAAAAATACATTTGCAAAGGAAACAACAACTGCTGACTTGACGCTTGATGAACCGTCATATTCGTAAGAAATTGTTCATACAAAATACGTTGATGTGCACGACCTTGATCCATAATAACCATTCCAGACTTTATTGGACTTACAATATATTTTTTATGAATTTGATACGTTCTGTTTATGGTTTGCTCCTCTTCCTTTTCGTCAAATAATGATGCGGTAACTTCTTCGCTTTCAAAAGAAAAAGTTTCTACTTCTGAAGTATCATTTTTTAATCCAACATACAAACTTTCCCAATTAGAACCAGCAACTTCTTGTTTTTTATAAGAATTAGAACCTCCTGAAAATTGTTTACTTGGCTTTTCGTCAACAAATGGATTAAAGGTACTATCGACTTGAACTGTTGGATATTCTGCAGTTTTATTTTGATATTGATAGGGTGTATCTAAATTTGGATCTCTGTCAAAATCTAAAACAGGAGCTACATTAAATTGTCCTAAACTGTGCTTGATTGTGGAACGCAAAATCGCATATAAGGCATGTTCATCATCAAACTTAATTTCTGTCTTAGTTGGATGAATATTAATATCAATAGTATTTGGCGGAACATTTAAATAAATAAAATACGTTGGTTGCGAACCATTGGATAATAAACCTTCATAAGCAGCCATTACGGCATGATGCAAATAGCCACTTTTTATAAATCTATCGTTTACAAAAAAGAATTGTTCGCCTCGATTTTTCTTAGCGTATTCAGGCTTTCCTACGAATCCTTCAATAGTTACAATTTCAGTTTCTTCTTGAATTGGAACCAACTTTTCATTGGTTTTACCTGAAAAAACATTAACAATTCGCTGACGATAATTAGAATTTGGAAGATTAAACATCTCGCTTCCATTGTGATACATTGTGAAATAAATGTTTGGATGTGCTAACGCTACACGTTGAAATTCATCAACAATATGACGAAATTCAACTGTTTCTGACTTCAAAAAATTACGACGTGCCGGAATATTAAAAAACAAATTCTTCACAGCAAACGAAGTTCCTTTTGGCAAAACTGATGGTTCTTGAGAAACAAATTTGCTTCCTTCAATAATTATATGAGTTCCAAGTTCGTCTTGCTCTTGTTTGGTTTTCATTTCCACATGAGCAATTGCGGCAATTGATGCTAAAGCTTCTCCACGAAAACCTTTGGTATGAAGCGAAAATAAATCTTCCGCCTGACGAATTTTGGAAGTGGCATGGCGTTCAAAACATAGTCTTGAATCGGTAACGCTCATTCCTTTTCCGTTATCAATAACTTGAACTAACGATTTTCCGGCATCTTTTATAATTAATTTTATATCAGTCGCACCAGCATCAACAGCATTTTCTAGTAATTCCTTTACTACAGAAGCAGGACGTTGCACCACTTCACCAGCGGCAATTTGGTTGGCAACATGATCGGGAAGTAATTGAATTATGCTAGACATTTATTTGTATCTGGTTTGGAGTTTATTTTCATGGTTAAAAACCAAAGTTAGCAAATTTAATGAAAATCTATTGTTAATTATAGTTAACAACTTACTAAAAAAGAAAAAACCTACTCTTTTAAAAAGCAGGTTTAAATTTTATGTTTTTACTTAATTTAGAATTATTTATTTTCAGAATTTCTTCTTAAATCAGCCATTTTAATTGCTGCAATTGCCGCTTCTGTACCTTTATTTCCATGAACTCCTCCACTTCTATCGATTGATTGTTTCTCGTTATTATCTGTCAACAAACAAAAAATCACAGGAACATCAGTTTGAACATTCAAATCTTTTATTCCTTGAGTCACACCTTCGCAAACAAATTCGAAATGCATTGTCTCACCTTTAATTACACAACCAATCGTAATTACTACATCAACTTCTTGGGTAACAATCATGCGTTGTGCACCATAAACTAGTTCAAAACTTCCTGGAACATTCCAACGAATGATATTTTCTTGAGTAGCACCACAATCTAAAAGCGCCTCAAGTGCACCTTTATAAAGTCCTTCAGTGATATGGTCATTCCATTCAGAAACAACAATCCCAAACCGAAAGTTCTTCGCATTTGGGATTGTGTTTTTATCGTAATTGGATAAATTTTTATTAGCTGTAGCCATTTTATTAGTGTTCAGTGCTCAGTTTACAGTGTTCAGCAACAAACTGCTAACTGAACACTGAATACTGAATACTAATTATTGAGCCATTCCAATTAAAGCATCAATTTGTTGTGCTTCTGGTGCAGTCTCATATTTTTCTTTGATTTGAGTAAAATATTTCAAAGCATCCGATTTTTTACCTAAAGCCAAAGCAGTTTGCCCTGCTTTATATAAATATCTTGGAGTTGTAAATTCATTTATATTTTGTTCAGAAGCTTTCACGTAAAAATCTAAAGCTTTTTGTGTGTCATTCTTTTGAGCGTAAGCATCACCAATAGCTCCAGTTGCAATAGCACCTAAGAAAGCATCTTTAGATGAAAATTTCTCAAGATATTTGATTGCATCATCATACTTTTTAAGGTTTAGAGAAGCAATACCTGCATAATAGTTTGCTATATTTCCAGAATCAGTACCAGAATATTGGTCAGCGATTCCAGGAGCTCCTTGTTTTCCTTCAGAACCTTTAAGAACTAAAGTATATAATGAATCTTGTTTTTTAGCATCAGTAGCATCAGTAGCTAATTGAAAATTCTGTTGAGCAACAAATAAATCTTCAGTAGCGTCAACTTGCTTTGGCTCAGAAATAAACTTTTGATAAAGTAAATATCCAATAGTTACAAGAGCAACAGCTCCTAAAAATCCTAAAATATATTTTTGGTTTTTTGCAACAAAATCTTCTGTTTTCGATGCTGTTTCATCTAATGCGTCAAATGCTTTTGCAGTTGTACTATCCTTAGCATCAACGTTAGGTGTATCTTCAATAAAATTAGCGTCTACTTTTTCTTCTTTTTCTTTTGGTGCTTTGTAACCTCTCTTATTATAAGTTGCCATTTAAATTTAATTTAGTGTGCGCAAAAATAAAATTTTTATTGATAATTAAAAGCGATTTTTGTCGATATTTTTCAATAATTTGCACGCTCTTAAAAAAAGGGTTGGAAAAATAAGATACTTTTCAGCAATAGCAAGCCATTACAAATGTTTTTAAAAAAAATTTCTTTATTCAATTATAAAAATTTTTCAGAAGCTTCCTTCGAATTTGATTCCAAAATCAATTGTTTCGTTGGTAAAAACGGCATTGGAAAGACCAATGTGCTTGATGCAATTTATCATTTGGCTTATGGAAAAAGCTATTTTAATCCGTTAGCGGTTCAAAATATTAAACACAATGAAGAGTTTTTTGTAATTGAAGGCGAATTTGAAAAAGCAGAACGAAATGAGCAAATTGTAAGTAGTTTCAAAAAAGGTCAGAAGAAAATTCTAAAAAGAAACGGAAAACCTTACGAAAAATTTTCAGATCATATTGGATTTATTCCACTAGTAATTATTTCACCGGCAGACAATGACTTAATTATCGAAGGAAGTGAAACCAGAAGAAAATTTATTGATAGTGTTATTTCGCAATTAGATTCCTCTTATTTACAAGAGTTGATTCAATATCAAAAAATTATCAGTCAACGTAATGCTTTGCTTAAATATTTTGCTTTAAATCATGTATTTGAAACCGATACTTTATCAATTTATAACGAACAGTTGAATGATTTAGGTCAGAATATTTTTGAAAAAAGGAAACAATTCATTGATGATTTTTTACCGATTTTTAACAAACATCATCAAGCTATTTCCTGTTCAGAAGAAAAAGTGCAATTGGTTTATGAAAGCCATTTATTTGAAGGAACAACATTGCAATTATTGGAACAAAACTTGACGAAAGACAGAGCATTGCAATATACTTCTGTTGGAATTCACAAAGATGATTTAGCCTTTCAAATTGATGGTTTTCCTATAAAAAAATTTGGTTCTCAAGGGCAACAAAAATCTTTTTTAATTGCTTTGAAACTTGCTCAATTTGAATTTGTAAAAAAACAAAGTGGCGAAAAACCTATTCTATTATTTGATGATATTTTTGATAAATTGGATGAAACACGTGTGAGCAAAATTGTAGCAATGGTCAACCAAGAGGAATTTGGACAATTATTTATTTCTGACACACATCCAGAACGTACAGAAAGTATTGTAAAAACAACACATCAGAGTTATAAAATATTTAGTTTGTAACATTTGTTATATTGTTCTATTTTTACTTCTTTAATTTTGCTTCAAAAAAATATTATGAGAAAAATTCTATCAATACTATCGTTATCTATCCTATTTATTAGTTGTCAAGGACAAACAAGTAAATCTATTGAAACTGCAGAATCAAAGGAACCCATCAAAACTCTTACAGGCATTGATTATGAAACAAAATTATTAGGGACAAAAAATCCCCAATTATTAGATGTTAGAACTCCTGAAGAATTTTCAGTTGAACATCTTGAAAATGCATCAAACGTTAATTGGAACGGAAGTGATTTTACTGCAAAAGTTGAAAAATTAGACAAATCAAAACCTGTTTTTGTTTATTGTAAAGTTGGAGGAAGAAGCAGTCAAGCAGCCAATAAATTATCTGAACTTGGATTCAAAGAAATCTACAATTTAGATGGTGGAATCATGAAATGGCAAGGAAAGAAAACTTCAAATACAGCTGTAACACCAAAAGGATTATCGGTTTCAGAATTTGAAAAATTAATCAATTCCGACAAAAAAGTAATCATTAATTTTTCGGCTAAATGGTGTGCGCCATGTAAAAAAATGGCACCTTATTTAACCAAAATGCAAGAAGAATTAAAAGGTAAAATATCATTAATTAGATTAGATGCCGATGAAAACAAAACTTTATTGGAAACTATGAAACTTGATGAATTACCTGTAATTTTGATTTATGAAAATGGTAAAGAAACTTGGAGACATCTAGGCTTTTTATTTGAAGAAGATTTGAGAAAACAACTTTAGAAAGTACGAAATATAAAATACGAAGTACGAAGTTTTTAAAAAATAAAGTTAGAGTGTAATTCTAACTCAACATTAGGACAATATGATAACAAAAGAAGCGCTTCAATTTCTAGCCGATTTAATTGCAAACAATAATACGGAATGGATGCATGAGAACAAAAAAAGATATGAAAGTTATAAGAAAGACTATCATAACTTCATTTCGTCTATTCTAAATGAAATTAAGCCATTAGACAAATCGCTTGAGCCTTTGGAAGTTAAAAATTGTACGTTTCGTATCAATCGTGACATTCGTTTTTCTAAAGATAAATCGCCTTATAAAACCAATATGGGTGTTTGGATGTCTCAAAATAAAAACAGCAAAAATGCTCCTGGTTATTACATTCATTTTGAAAAAGGAAATTGCTTTATCGCAGGTGGTGTATGGTGTCCAGAACCTAGTGAGTTAAAATTAATTCGTAAGGAAATAGAATTTTTTCACGACGATTTAGAAGCCATTGTTGCTGATAAAACTTTTAAAAATGAGTTTAAAGAACTGACTATAGATGAAAGTAATACTTTGAAAAAAGCACCAAAAGATTTTGATCCCAATAATCCAGCGATTGAATTTTTAAAATTGAAAAGCTTTACCGCTTCTCAAAAAATCGACGAAAAACTATTTACTGATAAAGATTTTAGTAAAATCATAGCTCAAAAACTAATCGCACTAAAACCGATGAATGACTTTTTGAGAAGAGCTTTAGAAACAACGGATTAAAATTCCAAAAAAGAAATACCAAATTCCAATTTTCTCTTTGCGAACTTTGCGAAAAACTTTGCGAACTTTGCGG